>JAFGPH010000652.1 GCA_016926135.1 Deltaproteobacteria bacterium | reverse complement strand
TCGACGGCCTGGGGGCAACCCGCGTCGCGGAGAACATGGTGCGGATGGAAGGCCGTCGGGGGGAAAGGAATGCTCGGTCCTGACGGGAAAGGAAAGAACAGATCGGGGTGATAGAGTTCAGAAAGGCCACGCGGGAGGACTGTGAGCTGATGTTCCGATGGCGGAATGACCCCAGGACGAGGAGGCACTCCTTCAACCGGGAGGAATTGGCCGAGGACGCGCATCGCAAGTGGTTCGCCGCTTCCCTCGAAAACGACCGATGCATCCTGCTGCTCGCCTGCGCTGAAGGAACGGCAGTCGGAGTCTTGAGGTTCGATCTTCTTGACGAACCGTCGCGAATGGCCGAGGTCAGCATTTACGTGGATCCTGAACGCCACGGGCAGGGGTTGGGGAAGAAGATCCTGAAGGGTGTCGAAGGCTGGCTGAGGGAGAACACGGAGATCGAACGCCTCCACGCGCGGGTCATGCGGGAGAACAGCGCTTCTGTGAAGATGTTCAAGAAGTGCGGTTTCCAGGAGAAGTACCTCTTCATGGAGAAAGGGCTTTCCGGGAAATGAGACTGAGAGTCCATGAGAGGAGATCGATTGGTGACGGTCAACCCTGCTTGATCGTGGCCGAGATGTCGGCCAACCATAACGGGGAATTCGATAGGGCCGTGGCACTGGTGCGAGCGGCCCGGGAGGCGGGAGCCGATGCGATCAAGTTACAGACATACACACCGGACACGATAACCTTCAACAGCAGGGACCGGTTGTTCGAGGTGCCCGGCAATAGCACATGGGCGGGGAGGAATCTCTACGAACTGTACCAGGAAGCCTATACGCCCTGGGAATGGCAGCCCAAATTGCAGCGTCTTGCCGATGAATTGGGCATGATCTGTTTCTCCTCTCCCTTCGACAAAACCGCGGTGGATTTCCTGGAGTCCATGGGGGTACCCCTGTTCAAGATCGCCTCCTTTGAACTGGTGGATCTCCCCCTCATACGGTATGTGGCGCAAAGGGGAAAACCCGTCATTCTTTCAACAGGCATGGCCACCCGAGAGGAGATCCATGAGGCCGTGCGAGAAATCAGGGAAACGGGCAACGAGCAGATCGTTATCCTGAAATGCGTCAGTGCCTACCCCGCGCCTCCCGAGGAGATGAACCTGAGGACGATACCGGACCTGAAGAGGACCTTCCGGTGCCTGGTAGGGCTTTCTGATCATACCCTGGGTCAGGAGGCGGCTATCGCGGCGGTGACCTTGGGAGCCAGTGTCATTGAAAAACACATCACCCTTTCGAGGAACGAGGGCGGTCCCGATGCCTCTTTTTCTCTGGAGCCGTCTGAGTTCGGCAAGATGGTCGACTCCGTCAGGCTGGTGGAAAAGTCCCTGGGTCATGTCTCGTATGAACCGACCGCGAAGGAGTTGGCGAACAAATCCTTCCGGCGGTCTTTGTTCGTTGTCAGGGACGTGAAAAAGGGTGAGGCCTTCACCGAAGAGAGCGTGAAATCCCTAAGACCCTCCGCTGGTCTCCCGCCGAAATACTTCCATGAGGTTTTAGGCGAGAGGGCTGCCGCGGATATCAAGGCAGGCACCCCTTTGCGGTGGGACCTGGTGGAAGGACGCCACACCCCGTGTCCTGTTTCATCCATACCCTAGCAGGCTGCTGAAAAACGTCCATCTCCTGCGTTTCCCTCATCCCTCGTCGTTGCGACGTACTTGCAAGTACGCCTCACTCCTCGGGATTTTGGGGGCCTTGGATCTGGACATTTTTCAGCAGCCTGCGACCAAGGTGTTTTTCAGCAACCTGCTAGAATACCCCCTCCCGACGGCTCCTCAAGTACCCGGTATTTTTAAACCTATTATGAGACAGCGTGCTGCAGGGCGCTGAAAAAGATCCTGCCGGAACATAGTGGCGACATGCGCGAACTGATCCGTTCCATCTACTTCTTTCCTTCCGTGACCAACGGCAAGATTTTCTTGCTTTTGGCCATCACGGTCACGGCCACCCTCTTCGAGGGGTTTGGTGTGGCCATGCTGTTCCCTGTCATGGACTTTATCGAAAAGGGGAAGGACTTCGGTGCCCTGTCGGCCAACTCCAGAATGTGGTCGCTCATCACCGGCGTCTTTGACTTCCTTCATATCCCCAAGAGTCTCCTATCGCTTATGATGGTCGTTTTTGGCCTCCTCATGGCGAGGCAGGCGCTCATCTACTGGCGGACGATCTATAGCAGTTGGATTACAGAGAGCATCTTTTCCGATATCCGGAGCGCCGGGTTCAAGTGGTTCGTGAAGGCGGAGATCCCTTTCTATGACGCCCACGGTGTGGGGCAGTTGATCAACGCCTTGACCCTGGATGGGGTGAGGGCCGGTAGCGGCATATTCACCCTCTTCGGCCTTGTCTCGGCGATGATGATCTTCTTCATCTATTTCTGCCTCATGCTTTTACTCTCTCCATGGATGACGCTTTTCTCCATCGTCATGATGGGCCTGCTGGGTTTCACCTTCAGGTCCCTGATCACCCGGACGGCGAGGTTGGGGCAGAAGGTATCGGAGTTCAACGAGAGGATCGCCTCATCCATTCTGGAAAGGCTGAACGGGATCAGGCTCCTCAAGCTCTCTTCCACGGAAGAGAGGGAACAGAGGTTCGTCCAGGATCTCTCGGAGAGCATTCGGTTCAACATGTACCACATCTCCAGGATCAAGGCCAAGATGGAGTTCATGATAGAGCCGATCATACTGCTTGCCGGACTCACGGTGCTGTATTTTTCCGTGGAGGTGCTGGAGATGAGCCTGGCGAAAACAGGCATGTTTCTCTTTGTGCTTTTGAGACTCCTGCCATATACCAAGGATATTCTCAAGTCCAGGCAGTCCCTGGCCGGATTCTCGGACAGTATGCAAAAGGTTCAGGAGCTTCTGGAAGAGGCCCGCCACTGGAAGCCGGTCAAAGGAGGGCCGGTAGGGGGGGTAACCCTTCGGAAGAACATCCGTTTCGAGGGTGTTTCTTTCCGTTACAATCCAGGGGACAGCTTTGCCCTGAAGGACCTCAACATCCTCTTCCCCGGCGGGAAGATGACGGCCCTGGTGGGGAGGTCCGGAGCCGGGAAATCGACCCTGGTGGACCTTATCCCCCGTCTGCGGGAACCGCAAGAGGGAAGAATCACCATCGACGATGTACCCATCGAAGACTTCGACCTGAAGGCCTTGCGGCGGTCCATCTCTTTCGTGTCGCAAGAGGGGTTTCTTTTCAACGATACGATCGAGAACAACATCCGATACTCTCGTCCGGAGGCGAGTATCGAGGAAGTCCGGGAAGCTGCACGCATGGCTTATGCAGGTCATTTCATCAAGGAGTTCCCGGCCGGATACGATACGGTGGTGGGGGAGCGGGGGACCAAGCTCTCCGGGGGGCAGAGGCAGAGGATTGTGCTCGCCAGGGCCTTGCTTCAAAGGGCGGTGATTATCATCCTGGATGAGCCCACAAGTTCCCTGGACTCCGAGTCGGAAAGGTATATCCAGAAGGCCATGGAAGGAATTAGAGAGACGGGGAGTGTCACCCTCATCGTGATCGCCCATCGATTGTCGACTATCCAAAACGCTGACCAGATCATCGTGATGGACAGAGGACGTGTGGTGGAGTGCGGAAGCCACCGGGAACTCATTCACGAAGACACGTGGTACGCCGATATGGCTCGGATGCAGGCCTTGGGCTGAGGATTTCCCTTGAACCACAAACCGGGAAAGGGAAAGATGCTTGCCGTGGTGCAGGCGAGGATGAGTTCCAAGCGCCTTCCGGGAAAGGCCCTTCATCCGATTCAGGGGAAACCCATGCTGCTCTACCTGATCGAAAGGGTCAGGAGATGCCCCTCCCTGGATGACCTCATCGTGGCGACCTCTACGGAAGAGAGTGACGATGTTCTGGCGGCATTTTGTGCGCAATGGGAGATTCCCTGCTACCGAGGGTCTCTTGCCGATGTTTCCAGTCGGTTCAAGGAGATCCTGGACGAGAGGGCTCCCTATGGGTGTCTGCGAGTGAACGGTGACAGTCCTCTTCTGGACGGCACCTTGATAGAACGCGCGATCGGGATTTTTCTCGGAGGGGAATGGGACCTGGTGACGAATGTGCAGGTTCGGTCCTATCCCAAAGGGCAGTCTGTGGAGGTGATTCGGACTGAGACCTATCAGAAGGCCTATGCGAAGATGGCAACGGAGGAGGAACGGGAGCACGTGACGCGATACTTCTATATTCATCCCCAGCCATACAAGATTCACAACATCCACTCCGGCAGGAACTATGGCATGATCCAGCTTTCCGTTGACACGCCCGAGGACATGACCCTCATCGAAGGGATCCTGGCCCGGATGACCCGACCTCACTGGGAATACGGCCTGGAAGACGTCCTGCGACTGCGAGAGGAGGTTCTGGCAGGTTGCTGAAAAACACCCATCTGCCGCGTTGCCCTCATCCCTCGTCATTGCGACGTACTGTCATGTACGTCTCATTCCTCGGGATTTCGGGCGCCTTACATGTGGATATTTTTGAGCAACCTGCCCACAGGGGCTTTCTCGACACTCTGATGGTGGAGACTGAGGCGGTCTGAAGGCGCATGGCAAGCATACGTGTAGGGGTTATCGGTCTTGGAATCGGAGAAAAGCACATCGATGCCTACCTCCAACACGCCAAGTGCGAGGTTGCGGCCCTGTGTGATCTGGACGAGCGTAAGCTGGCCCTCGCCGGACAGAAATGCCCCACCGCAGTGCTCACAACGGAAGCGGATGAGATTCTCATGGACCCGGAGATCCATGCGGTCTCCATCGCTTCATTCGACAACTTCCACTGTGAGCAGGTGCTCAAGGGGATCCGGAATGGGAAGCACATCTTCGTTGAAAAACCCCTCTGCCTTCATCGCCACGAGGCCCTGGAGATCCGAAGGGCGCTCCGGGAAAGACCGGATCTCCGGCTCTCCTCCAATCTGAACCTTCGCACCTGCCCCCGTTTCATCCGTGTGCGGGAGGCTATTTCGTCAGGAGATATGGGACGGATCTTTTACCTGGAAGGAGACTACCTGTGGGGGCGCACCCACAAACTCCTTTCCGGGTGGAGGGGAAGGATGCCCTTCTACTCGATCATCCACGGGGCAGCGGTTCACATGATTGACCTCATCATGTGGATGAGCGGCATGAGACCTGTTGAGGTTCAGGCTACGGGCAACCGGATCGCCTTGGATGGCTCCGATTTTCAATTCAATGATTTTGCCGTCATGATTTTGAAGTTCGAAAACGGTATGGCCGGGAAGATCAGCGCGAGCGGGGGTTGCGTCCATCCCCATTTCCACAGGGTGGCCGTCTTCGGCACAAGGAGGACCTTTTTCAATGACCTGGGGGGTGGACGACTCCTCGATTCGGCGGACGAAAGTGCTACCGGAGAGTTGATGACCGAGGCCTACCCGGGGGTGGCGGAGAAGGGCAAGGTGATCACGAGCTTTGTTGACTCCCTGCTGTACCCTCCGCAGGAGCCGATCGTGGCGCAGGAGGATGTCATGGCCACCATGAGTGTCTGTCTTGCTGCGGAGGAGTCGATGGGGCACGGCAGGACGGTCAGGGTGGAGTACATCTAGTCCGAGATTGGGAGGAAGGTGATTTGAAAAACATAGCGTTTGGAAAGCCGATGATCGGAGAAGAGGAGAGGCGGGCCGTGGCCGAGGTGCTCGATGGTCCCATCCTCGTGCATGGTCCTCGCGCGACCGAGTTCGAAAAGGCCTTCGCCGCCTTTACGGGGGCGGCCCATGCCGTGAGCGTCTCTTCCTGCACGGCGGCCCTGCACCTGGCCTATTTCTACCTGGGCATAGGACCGGGAGACGAGGTTATTGTTCCGGCCCAGACCCATACGGCCACTGCCCATGCGGTGGAGTTGTGCGGCGCGAAACCTGTTTTCGTGGACTCCGAAGGGGAAACCGGGAATATCGACATCGAGGAGATGAAAGAAAAGATCTCTGACAAGACGAAGGCGATTTCCGTTGTGCACTACCTGGGGATGCCTGTGGATATGTCCCGGGTTTGCGAGACGGCCAAACAGCGAGGGCTGTTTGTCGTAGAGGACTGCGCACTCGCGATCGGCACCTATTTCCATGGGATCCATGCCGGACTCCACGGGGACGTGGGCTGTTTTTCATTCTATCCGGTGAAACACATGACGACCGCCGAAGGGGGCATGCTGGTCACAAAGGAAAAGAGGATTGCCGAGCGGATCGCCAGGCAGAAGGCCTTCGGTGTGGACCGACACATGGGGGAGAGGAAGATCCCCGGGGTGTACGACGTCACCATGCTTGGCTTCAACTATCGTATGAACGAGATTCAGGCTGCCCTCGGCACGGAACAGCTGAAAAAGATGGATGCCTTTCTGGAGAAGAGGAAGGAGAATTACATGGCCCTGAGTCGAGGCGTGGCAGGGATAGAGGAAGCGGCGCAGTTCCAGTCCAGTCAAGGAGAATATGAAAGCAGCTACTACTGCCATAGCGTGCGACTCAAGAAAAACGTGGCGGGCAGGCGATTCGAAATCGTGGACTCACTGAAGGCCCAGGGGGTGGGCACCAGCGTCTACTACCCCAAGCCCGTCCCTCACATGACATACTATCGTGACAAATACGGTTACGGGGAGGATTCCTTCCCGGTGGCCGCCTCCATCAGCTACGGGAGCATTGCCCTTCCGGTGGGGCCCCATCTGACGGTGGAGGACATGGCGTACATGGTGGACGCACTCAAAAAGGCGATAAGGGAGGTTCAATAGGATGAGTATTTCTTTGAATGGCAAACGGATTGCCCTTGTGGGCGGGGCGGGGTTTATCGGCCACAATCTGGCGATCGAATTCAAGCGGTTGGGCGCCGAGGTGGCGGTCATTGACGGGCTCACGGTGAACAATCTGCTGGCATTCGCAACAACCGAATCCAGCCAGACCAACAGCGACCTCTACACCCGGATCATCTTCGAGCGCCTGAAACTGCTCAAGGATGTGGGGATACCTGTCTATGTTCAGGATGCGCGCGACTATCACGGTCTCGGTGAGGTGATCAACCACAAGTTCAAGGCCAATGTGATCGTCCATCTGGCCGCGGTGGCCCATGCGAACCGCTCCAACAAGGATCCCTATTCCACCTTTGATCATTCTTTTCGGACGCTGGAGAACGCCCTGGACTGTGCCAGGGACATGGTGGATCAGTTCGTGTACTTTTCTTCCAGTATGGTCTACGGGGATTTCCCGGACGGTTTTGTCACCGAGGAAACCCCCTGTTCACCCAAGGGCATCTACGGCGCCTTGAAGTTCGGAGGAGAGAAGCTGGTCATCGCCTACAACCAGGTCTTCAACCTCCCCTACACCATCGTGAGACCTTCAGCCCTGTACGGCGAGCGCTGCGTGAGTCGTCGCGTGGGCCAGATCTTCATTGAAAATGCCTTACAGGGTCTGGAAATCACCGTGAACGGTGACGGCTCCGACCGGCTGGATTTCACCTATATCGACGACCTGGT
>JAFGPH010000128.1 GCA_016926135.1 Deltaproteobacteria bacterium | reverse complement strand
CCATGATCAATATGCCCTATCGTCCCCACATTCACATGCGGCTTCGTCCTCTCAAACTTCTTCTTCGCCATCGCTTACCTCCTTATGGGCCGAGCACTCCTTAGGCCCCGTGTGTTGACTGGTTACGGTGGAGCCCACGACCGGGATCGAACCGGTGACCTCATCCTTACCAAGGATGTGCTCTACCGACTGAGCTACGTGGGCCCTATTCGAAGGCTCCTCGGCGTCGTACGGTTTGCCACAGTCAATCAGCCCTGCAAAGCCTTTGGGGGTCCCTCGGTCTTCGAAGAAGACTCTCCCCATTCATCAAGTAACCCCGGTGATGGGTCAGGATCGCCAGCGGGCATTTTCCGTGGCCACGGCCTGGAGCGGGAAACGGGATTCGAACCCGCGACCCTCAGCTTGGAAGGCTGACGCTCTAGCCAACTGAGCTATTCCCGCCCGTCCTACTCTCAGATGTTCCGGCAAAAAAGAAGCACGTTGCATCCCCTTCCTCCGCTCCGATTTGCCGTGTTAGGTCCTTCTACCTTTCTGAAAACTCATTTGGTGGAGAGGGGAGGATTCGAACCTCCGAAGGCTGCGCCGGCAGATTTACAGTCTGCTCCCTTTGACCGCTCGGGAACCTCTCCGACTCACCCTCTTGGAGCCAGCGAAGGGAATTGAACCCCCGACCCACTGATTACAAGTCAGTTGCTCTACCATCTGAGCTACGCTGGCCTCAGTTAAAAAGAGCAATTTTTAATGGTATTTCGAAAGAAAACATTTTTCAAAGGCAGGATACTCCAAGAAATGATTAAAATGGGTTGAAATTCAGTTTCAAACTTTATATTTCGGAATATTTCTTCAAAAAGCAGTCTATTTCAACCAATTTCACATCCCTATTCCCGCATGTCTCATCCGTTGATTATCAATCTAAACCTTTCTGTGCTCATTTTCAAGTTCTTTTCCCCCTTCATTTTGTTTGACTTTTAGGAGAGAATCCCTTATTTTTATTCAAGACAATTTCCATTTCAATCAGGATCATCGATTCTTGAAGAGGGTTTTTATCCGCTGAACAGTCGGACGGTTCGATTTGAATATTCAAGGAGGTGTTGTTATGATGGCTTTGGCTGGGGGATTGGTGGCGCTGGTCCTTGGGATCATCGGTATTATCATTTGGTGGGCCTATTTCATAAAGGCCCTTATGGCGGGAGTTCCAATTATGCTCATTCTGGGCGGGGCATTAGCCGCTTACCTGGGGATCGAAGAGATTAAGGACAAGAAGGCCGCAGAACGTTTTGAATCGGAGAAAGATGACCTTAAGAAAGAAGTGGAAAATCTGAAGAAAGAGATCAAGGATATTAAGGGCGACAAGGAGGCATCCTAGAGAGTTCACCGCAAAACGGCCTTCCTTCGGAATAGCAAAAAGGGTATTTGCGGGGATCTTTGGAGGGGATGAACAAGGAATGCGCCCTCCTCAGATCCCCATTCGTTTGAGTATCACCCGTGAATTTCCAGCTCACTGAAGAAATACCCGATTTCAAATGCAGCTGTCTCGGCCGAATCCGAACCATGCACCACATTCTTCTCGATGTCTCTGGCGAACTCATGACGTATGGTTCCCTGCTCCGCCTTTCGGTAATCCGTAGCCCCCATGAGTTTCCTGTATTTCCCGATTGCGTTTTCCCCTTCCAGCAGCATAACCACACAAGGCCCTGAAGACATGAAATCGGTGACGCTCTCGTAGAAAGGCTTGCCCTCGTGAACCCTATAAAATCCTTTCGCTTGCTCTTTGGACATGCGGATCATCTTCATTCCCAAAACGTTGAGGTCCGCCTTTTCCAGGCGATCCACGATCTGCCCAACGAGTTTCCTGGATACCCCATCCGGCTTGATGATGGAGAGTGTTCTCTCTTTCATACAGTCCATTCCTCCACGCCCAATTTCGTTGATTTTTTCTTGAGACAACTGGTATAGAGCACACTCGTGAAGATCCCGTCAAGAGATTTGTCTTCGCACATAAAGCTTACGATCCAACAGAAAGGACAACAGAAATTGCCAAATCAGAAAAATAGCATCCCATGCCCAAAACAGAGAATGGCACCCGAACACTTCTTCAAGTTCAACTGCCATCCGGAGGTCCCTTGCTTCACGCAATGTTGTCGGGACATTACCGTTGTGTTAACCCCTTACGACCTGCTGAGACTGAAAAATCGACTTGGTCTCCGTTCAGGAGATTTCCTGGACCAATACACGCTTATCATCCCCAAGGCAGGCCGCATGATTCCCATGGTCCTTCTCAAGATGCGAGAGGATGATATGCGATGTCCCTTCGTAACCGAGCATGGATGCACGGTATACGAGGACCGACCCTGGCCCTGCAGGATGTACCCCCTGAACACCGAAGGAGACGGAACCTATCATTTGATCACATCATCTGAAAGGTGTAGAGGTCTCCAGGAGGAAACGAAATGGAGGATAGACGGATGGCTTGAGGGGCAGGGGATTGCGCCTTATGAGGAAATGAACGAGTTTTTGAGCACCGTGACCATCCCGCTGCAGGTCCATGAATCGCAGATCGAAAATCCTCAAATCGCAAAAATGGTCTTCATGTCTATGTACAATCTGGATAAATTCCGAGAATTTGTTTTTAACACTACCTTTTTGGATCGCTTCGAAGTGGAAGAACCAGAACGAATTCAGGCGATTCAAACAGATGATGTGGAATTGCTGAAATTTGCTATCGATTGGATTAAATTTGGAGTTTTTGGAGAGAAGCTGTTCTGGGTAAAAGAGAAACACCATGGAAAGTCAGAAGACTGAAAGCCTTTTCACACCCCTTGAGGGAAAATCCTTCAGGTTCAGCTGTCACAGGGGAATCTCCTGTTTTACAAAATGTTGCGGGGCTCTCAACCTGATGCTGACTCCCTATGATATTCTGCGCATAAAAAATAGACTCGGAATCTCTTCTGATGATTTCCTGGATAAATACACGGACACGGTCTTTCAGGAAAATGCTCGATTTCCCATGGTGAAGCTCAGAATGAACCAGGATTCCCTGAAGAAATGCCCTTTCGTATCCCCGGAAGGGTGCTCGA
Organism: Deltaproteobacteria bacterium; assembly: GCA_016926135.1. The sequence goes on along the minus strand of JAFGPH010000128.1, from coordinate 14,755 downwards.
TCTACGATGATCGGCCGGGTTCTTGCCGACTCTACCCTCTGGGAAGGGCCTCTCTAAATCCGGGTCGGGGAAAGGGCAGGCCGGCGCAGTACTTTCTGGTGACGGAGGAGCACTGTCTCGGGTTCCGGGAGAATCGTCTGTGGAAGTTGGAAGACTGGATGGCCGGTGAGGGGATGAGCGAATACAACCTCTTTAATGACCGCTGGATCGAGGTCGTGACCTTTCAGAAGAGCCTGGGACCTGCAAAAATGATCCCCGGGAAACTACAGATGTTTTTCATGGCCTCGTATAACCTCGACAGATTCAGGAAGTTCATTCAAGAAAGCCCGTTTCTAAAACGATTTGAAGTGGAGGTGGAAATCCGAGAAAAACTGGCTTGCGACGACATTGCCCTGCTGGATTTTTCGATCGAATGGCTGAAACTGAGCCTCTTTGGAGAACCCTCCGACCGAATACGACCGAGATTACCGGGCTGACAAAATCTCAGTTTTGTGGATGTCTTGGCCCGATGTAGCCGGGCAGGCTCTTCACGAAAGAATCGATCACCTCTCCTCGCTCACTCAGAAAGCGAAAGATGCGATCGGACTTTGCTCTCAGGACCAGGCCGTTTCTCTCCTGGATCTCTCCGGCCCTGATCAGCATCCCCTGCTGATAAAGGTAGAGAATTATCGTGTCGTCAGCATCCAGTTGGACTTCGAACTTGTCCCGCAGGTGCTCCAACCAACGGCCGAACTCTTCCGGGTGTTCCAAATGGTCCACGGGGACTCCCAATTCGAAACTCAGGGCATCCAGAGTCCCAGGGGCGCGACCCGAGTCTTCCAAGTAAGCCAGCACATGGGCCAGTTGATGCACCAGCGTGGAATCGTCGATGTCCTCGGATATGGCTATGTACAGGTGGGCAGGATCCGATTTCGTCGTTTTGAAAGGGTTGATGAAAACCCCACCCCCTTTTCCGGCAGCTGGGCTCTCCTGGCTTCTGCCGGAGAGATCCAGAGCCGCGTAACTCTCGAGCCCTACGAACCGTATCCTCACATCCTTGCCGGTCAACGTCTTGAAATCAATAGCATCCGCCATGCTTCGGGAGTTCCCGTAGGTGACTTCCGGCAGTTCAAGGATTTTGTCACCCATCTCCTCAACGGACAGTTCGCCCGGCCCGGCCGGATGTAGATCGTCTTCTCTTCCCATGTGGCAGCGTTTGAACTTCTTTCCGCTGCCGCAAGGGCATAGGTCATTTCTTCCGATAGACTTCACGATAATCAGAGCCTCTCCGCGCGAATGCAAAAGCCCTCGTCGAAAAAGGGGCCGTCCTCCATCCGGGACCTGTGCACATGCCCCGCGGACAAAGCACGTGCACCTAAGGCGCCCGTCCCGGCAGCACCGTGCCCCCGACTTCAGTCTTCGATGATCTGATCTTTGTGGGCGCTGCTGGACCAGGCCGGCAGGGGGCCAGAGGTCCCCGTTTCCGGATCCATGCGGTGTCTGTAAGAGGCCTTGACGCCCTGATCTTTCATCATCCAGTCCCATCCCCGGACAAAATAAGAGCATTCATCATTGAAGCAGACCCACTGAAAGGCGGTCGACCAAGTGGAGTCCGCAGGCGTTTTCCACTTCTTCATTTCCACACCACAATGTGGGCAACAAGGTCTTTCTTCAGCAACCATATACCCCACCTCGCTTTACACCAAAAAAATCTTCCCAATCCGCCGGGAAGCGATTCCATCCGGTCCGGTCCCTTTCTCAGAGCACACTTTTCTGCTGTTTTCCATATTCCTCCTTCACCTGCATCAGGAAGGCCACTACCGGACGAAACGCCAGATGAGCCCATTTGGCAAAAGGCACCTCCAGAACCAGCATGGGCACCGCCACCATCAGGTGCACGACATAAAGGACATACGTACTCATGGGCCAGTCCAAAAGACGGGTGAAGTGGATCAGGATCCCGGTGAGCGTGGTCAGTTCCAGAAGAATCAGGAACATCCAATCCGTACTGTGAGAATTCTTGTAGGGAGCCTTGCTTTTTTTGATGCGGCCGATGAGGGCATAGGTGGCGCCGTAGAGCAGGGCGGCTGTGGCATAGTATCCCAGCAGTCGCCACGGATGCCATATCGGGTAATCCGGAAAGGCATCTCTCTGGAACATGAGCGGCTCCCACGAAAGGCCGATCACGTGAATTCCCCCCGCGAGGAACACGGCAACGAGCAGAAAGGCCGTGCTGTACCCGGTCATGATCAGGAGATGGACGAGCCACTGCATCTTGTCGGTACATTCCCCAAACTTGCGCTGCGTCAGAAAATGAACTGCCAGATTCCAAGCCTGCCGGATGTAGATGACAGGCGGGATCTTGAAGAGCAAGTTCCCCATGACGAACCTGGCACACCGCCACGTGTTGGTCAACAGGAAGAAGGTGAGAATGCCGGCCATCACCATATCGGCGATTTCGATAGCCGGGGCGGGCCACACCGAGTTCAGGAATGCGTGTTCCATGTTCGGATTGCTTGCCCTGAAAATCACCAAGGCAAGTCCGATGAGGATTCCCAGAATGATCACGGCGATGATCTCGAAGCTCTCCGAGGTATAAAACTTCCGGGAGAAACCGGTCCAGTCATACCTGGAAGTCAGGTACCGGCGCATCACCATCATGGTCTCACCCGGATCCGCCCCGCGGGGACATCGATCCGAGCAATCCCCGCAGTAGTAGCACAGCCAAGGCTCCGGGCTCCTCAGAACCTTGTCGCTGAGCCCCAGTTGGATGTATTTCATGATCCGTCTGGGGAATTGATTCTCCGGGGTGGACAGGGGACACACCGCGGTGCAGTTTCCGCAATGATAGCACTTATTGGCATCCTTCAAACCGTAGGCCTCAAGATCTTTCATGAGACCTGGATCCACCTTTACGCTCATTTCGTCCCTCCTGAACGCATCAAGTCCAAGGCAGCCTTACCATCCCTTGAAGGGATTGGGGCCTATCTCTACCAGCTTGTTGGCAAACTCGTCCAGCAATGCCGGGAGTCTCTCGTAATCGATGATGGAAATGCTTTCATATCGTACCCGGTCCGACTCCAGGGCAAGCCGGTTGAGTGTTTCGGACACCTTGCTCAATCGGATGCTGGAGAGTTCGCTTCCTCGGATGAAATGACACTGATAATCATCGCCATGCTTGCATCCCAGAAGAAACACGCCGTCGATCCCCTTGGAAAGGGAGTCGGCGATCCACACGAGATTCATGGATCCCAGGCATCTCAAAGGCACGACCCTCATCCAGGCATTATACTGCATCCGGTTGAGACCCGCCATGTCCAGTGCCGGGTAGGCGTCGTTTTCACACGCCAGCACCAGAATCCTGGGTTTCTCCTCATCCTCCTCGGGCACATGGATCGCCTTCACCATGTTTCCGATCATCCCTACCGAATAGTTCTTGAAGGAAATGATTCTCTCCGGGCAGGCCCCCATGCAAACCCCGCACCTTCTGCACCGGGTGGGCTGGGGGAGCGGATTGCCCTTTTCGTCCTCGTTGATGGCGCCGAAAGGGCACTCCACCGTGCACCGCTTGCACTGGGTACACCGCTGCATGGCAAACTCCGGGTAGGATAGATCCCCGGCCCTCGGATGGACCGCCGCACCGCGAGAGGTCAGCTCGATGCACTGGATGGCTTTCATGGTCGCGCCCGCCGCATCCTCCAAGGCCGACGCGATGCCCATGGGCCGACGGACACAGCCGGCGGCATAGATCCCGGTCCGTCTCGTTTCATAAGGGAAACAGATGAAGTGGGAATCCGGAAAATCATAATACAGCGCAGGGATCTCCGGACCTTGCCTGTACTCCAGGTTCAGAATATTCGAACGCCGGATCACATCCGGGGGAACCGCCAGTTCCTCTTCCTCTTTCTTCGCCTGCTCCTGCTCCGGTTTCGCTTCCTTGGCGATGTCCGGACCCAGCGCGGTTACCGGCACCATTCCCGTAGCCAGCACCACCATATCCAGATTCTCCAGCAAGACCTTCTCTCCGAGCAATTCGTCCAGTGCCTCCACGCGGATCCTGCCCCCCTCCACCTTCACCTCGGGGTCCTGGGAGCGGATGAAGAGAACGCCTTCCTCCTGGGCCTTTCGGTAGAGGTCCTCGGCCTGGCCCGGGGTGCGCATTTCCTTGTATACGACGTACACGTCGGCAGCCTTGTTCCGGGCTTTTACCAAGAGGGCCTGCTTGAGAGCTGTTGTGCAGCAAACCGTGGAACAGTAGGGGAGATGCTTGGGATCACGGCTGCCCGCGCACTGAAGGAAAGCAATCTGAGAGACCGCCTTGCCGTCGCTCGGACGGGCCACGTTGCCCTCTTGCACGACATCTTCAAACATGGCGTTGGTGATCACATCGGGACTGGCCCCATAACCCAGTTTCGCGTCCAGCTTGGCGGGATCATACGGCTGCCATCCCGCTGCCAGCACAATGGCGCCGATGTCGTGTTCCGCTGTCGATCCGTTCTGCTTGATGGTCACCTTGAAAACGCCGGGACCCCCAACGGTCTTTTCAACCGTAGCCCCGGCATACACTTTGATCTTCCCGCTCTGCGTGACTTCCTGGATCAACTCAGCCAAGGGATTGTCCTTGAGATCCTTGTAGGGCATGGTTGCAATTTGCCTTACCTGCTTCTGAAAGCCCCCCAGCTCGGCCTCTTTCTCGACCAGCACCACAGAGTACCCCGCCTTCGAGGCCTCCAGCGCCGAGGTCAACCCGGCCAGACCCCCTCCGACCACCAGGATGTCTTTCGAAAATTCCTGTTCGGGTTTGAAGGGCACCGGCAGCTCCATGGCATTCACCTTGGCCAGGGCCATGCGTAGGTAGTCCTCCGCCATCATCTGTGTGTCCTCCTCGCCGGGCTTCTGGCACCAGACCACCTGTTCGCGCAGGTTCACACGATCCACGATGCAGTCCTCGAAGTTGAAAACATCCACCATCACCCTGGGGGAGCAGCCGGCGATTACAATCGTGTTCACCCCCTCATCGCTCCTGTCCTTATTTATCAACTGCACCCCTTCCTCGCCGCACAGGTTCCCATGGGTCCTGCAGACGGGAACGCTCCCCTCTCCAGTGGCCAACTCCGTGAGCTGTTCTATATTCAGAGCATCTCCGATCCCGCATCCTGTGCACACATAGAGTCCAATTTTCTTATCCATTCGGCTTACCTCCTCGCGACGGATTGAATGGCTTTCAAAGCGGCTGCTGTCCCATCCTGCACCGATTCCTGGACGCCGACCGGAGTCCGGGTCGTGCCGGCTGCGTAAACCCCGGCCTTAGCGCGCTGAGAGGCCAAAAAGCCGTAATCATCATAGGGAACATCGATCGGCAAGGGATTGACGGCGGTGTTGGGCTGCATCCCCGTGGCCAGCACCACCAGATCCGCCACGACCTCCTGGAGTGCCTGCTGAGCCGTGTCTTCCACCCGAAGCACCAGGCCCTTCCCGCCGACCTCACTCGTGATCTTCGCCACCTTCCCCTTGAAGAATCTCAGCTTTTCGTCCTTCTTCACTTTGGTGTAGAAGTCCTCCAGGCGGTCGGTGGCCCGAATATCGATAAAGAAGATGGTGATCTGGGCGTCGGGGTATTGCTCCCTCACGTATGTGGCCTGCTTCATGGACGCCAGGCAGCAGATCCCCGAACAATAACCGAGATGATTCTCGTCTCGAGATCCCGCACACTGAATGAAGGCGACGCTTGCAGGGGGCTGCCCGTCGGAGGGACGGAGGATTTTGCCTTTGGTCGGCCCGGTCCAGGAAGCCAGCCTCTCCATCATGACGTTGGTGATCACATCGGGGTATTGCCCGAAACCATACGTCTCCAGCTTGGCCGCATCGTAGGGCCTCCAGCCCGTGGCCCAAACGATCGACCCGACCTTGAGAGAAACGCTCTGGGGCTTCATGTCCAGATCGATGGCCCCATAAGGGCAGGCCTCCTTCACCCTTTGCGCCTCGTCGCTCTTGACCAGGGCTGGGTCCAGCACATAACGCACGGGAAAAGCCAGATCGTGCGGCAGATAGGCAGCCTTGATTTTGTCCATGCCATAGTTGAAGGCGTTGTCGATCTCCATCGAGCAGGCCTCTGCGCATTTCCCGCAGCAGGTGCACTTTTCATTGACGTACCGGGGATTCAAACGAACGGTGACCTCAAAATTTCCCTCCTCCCCGCTGATTTTTTCGATTTCGGCCAAGGTGAAGAAGCGAACCTTGGAATTCTGGCGGATCCGACGAAAGTTAATCTCCAGGCCGCAGTAGGGCGGGCACAATTTGGGAAAATAATGGTGGAGCTGTGATACCCGTCCTCCCAGGTAAGGATTCTTTTCCACAATATAGGTGTCGTAACCTGCTTCAGCGGCTTCGATGGCTGCGGTAAGGCCACTCATCCCCCCGCCGACCACCAGGATACTCTGGGTCTCTGTGCTTGCCATGCTCATCCTCCTCGGTTATTTGGAATCGTGACGGACCGCGCTTCCCTCAAAAAGCCTTCTTTACCCTCCTCAGGCCGGCTCAGGCAAAGGACTGAGCTCCTGAACTTTCCGGCTCTGCAAAGGACGAAACGAACGCAGTGAAAAAGTTTCGCAGGAGGATTTATCCTGCGGACGAAAGGAGTGCTGACAGGGCAGCCTTCTCAACCCGCTCACGAAGCTTTTCCTGCGGCTTTGGTCGCGGCCCCCTGCACGAAAACCCCTTAAGGCGACGAGGGTCGCCCCCCTCACACGGTCGTATACTTAGGCCCTCCGCCCCCTTCGGGCGGGACCCAGGAAATATTCTCAAAAGGATCCTTGACATCACAGGTTTTGCAGTGGACACAATTCGAGAAATTGAGCTTGATTCTGGGCTTGCCCGTGGCCTCGTCGGTCTCCAGTTCATAGACACCGGCAGGGCAAAACCTGACGCAGGGGTTCTGATAGAATTCAAAGCACCTTCCGGAGCAGATGTTCGGATCCGGAATCTTCAGGTGGGGGGGTTGCTTCTCTTCGTGAATGGCCCCGGCATAGTAGACATCCGTCACCTTGTCGAAGGTCTTTTGCCCGTCGAACTTGATGTTCCCCTTCTGCTCCTCCGTCGGATCGGTTGTGCCGTAAAGGTCGACCACCTTTTTTTGATGGGTGAAGTCGGCTTCCGCCTCCAACCGGCCCTTCCATACCCTTCCGCCCAGGATATATTGCAGCCCGGACCTGAACAACCCGCCCCACAGTCCGCTCTGAAAGGCCTGGTGAAAATTGCGCACCTTGTAAAGCTCCTTGCCGACGTAACTTCCATAAAGGGCGGATTCGTAAGATTCCAGCGCGGCCTTCGAGGAGTCGCCCTCGAGGAGTGCCTGAAACAGGGTTTCTGCGGCAAGCATAGCGGACTTCATGACCACATGGATTCCCTTGATCTTCTGACTGATGAAGAGGCTCGCCGAATCTCCGACCAGGAGACCCCCTTCCATGACCAGCTTGGGGACGGAAAAATAACCTCCCACAGGAGCGGTCTTGGCCCCGTACTGGATGATCTTCCCGCCGTCCAGCAGCTTCGCCACAAAAGGATGCAGCTTGAACTTCTGAAATTCCCGGTGGGGATCCAGGTAGGGATCCTCATAGTCCAGTCCGGTGAGAAGACCGAGGGAAACCTGATTGTCCTTCATGCCGTAGATGAAGCCCCCGCCATAGGTGTTGCTCCTGAGGGGGTATCCCATGGTGTGGATCACGTGCCCGGGCTGTATTCGGCCTTCGGGTACCTCCCAGACCTCCTTGACTCCGACCACGTAGGTCTGCGGGTTTTTCCCCCTGTCCAGCCCGAACCTCTGGATGAGGGTCTTGGTAAGGCTTCCGCGAGAACCCTCCCCGAATACCGTCATCTTTGCGCGAAGGTCGATTCCGGGCTCGAAATTGGCCTTCTTGCTTCCATCGGCGTCGATCCCTTTATCCCCCGTCCGGACGCCGACCACACGGTCCCCTTCATAGAGCACCTCCGTGCCGGCAAACCCGGGAAAGAGGTTCACGCCGGCACCCTCCACGAGGGTGCCCATCCATTCCGTCAGTTTGGAAAGGGAGACCACATAGTTGCCGTGATTGTTGAGGGGCGGGGGGGTGATGGGGGCCGAGATCTTTCCTCCTTTGGTGAGAAAGCACACGTCTTCGCTTTTCACCTCAGCCTCCAGAGGTGCACCCTTTTCCAGAAAATCGGGGACGAGTTCCCGCAGGGCCGTGGGGTCCATGACAGCTCCGGAAATACCATGGGCCCCGACGTAAGCGCCCTTTTCCAGTACGGCAATCATGACCTCTTCCAGCTTTTTGCCCGAGCCCTCCTTTTCCACGCGCTCATTGTGCCTCTGGATAAGATTCGACAGGTGGAGAGCCCCGCTGAGACATGCAATACCCCCCCCGACAAAGAGCACATCCACCTCCATGACATCTCTCTCTTCCATTTCAACAGCCCTCCCGATCGCCCGGATTTCCTCGCTCGAGCCTCATTTTCCCGCCGCGCGAGACTCCGGCCGCCCTTCGCAAGCGTTGGGTTCGTTTTTCCAAAAGCCATAAATTTCCCAAGGGGTTGCCACCCACTTCGGAAATTCGTAGTGCTATAGCATATCCCCAAAAAGGAGTGCAAGCCAAAACTTGCCCGCCTCCCCGTTGAAACTCCAGGATTCCCAGTGGATCCGGCTGTGAAAACCCTGAGGCAAACCCAATGAGACCAAAACCGGGATCAAAGTACAAGCGCAGAAAGGAACAAAAGCCCCGGCGCGCCGAAACGCAACCGGGGCCTCCGTTCCATGCAAATCAACCGCTAGACACCAGGCATAGTCCAGATGTCCTTCTTCATCATCTTCCACTCACCGCTCCCGCGGTCCCACTGGCAGTTCACAAAGCACTTCCAGTTCTGGTCGTCCATCTTGGGTTTGTCAGCCCGGAAGTAGTACCCAGGCCACCGCGTCTCCTCGCGGAAGAGGATCGAACGGATGTGAGCCTCGGCCTGCCATGTCCTCTGGTTATTTTCCCAGACCCTCATCAGTTCATGGTGGTCCCTTGCACCCATCTTCTCGGAGTCTTCCTTCAGGAACCCCATCAGTTCCAGACCCCTTTCGCAAAGGGACTTGCTGGTCTTGAAGGCAGACACGACCCCGCCCGCATACTCGTCCATGATCTTCTGGAGACGATGGAGGTACTGTCTGGGCAGGAGGTAGTTGGTGTTGATCTCCGGATCCGTGGTTTCCTTGCTGTGCTTCTCCCAGAGATCCAGGGGCAACAGAATCTTGGCCTTCAGTTTTTCCACCTCGGCCGCGTCCACCTTGGGCTCCTGCCCCTTTTCCACGATGTACTTGATCGCCGCCTTGCCGGCGATCCTTCCTTCGGTATGGGAACCGGAGGAGAACTTGTGGCTGGACGCACCGGAGCCGTCACCTACGGCAAAGAGACCTTCCGCCGTGGTCATGTTGGCGTAGCCCCATTTGTAAGGGGTAGGCAGATCCTCGGGACCGCTTACCCACGCACCGGAGGCTCCTGAATGCGACCCGATAAAGTACGGCTCGCACGCGGCGATTTCGGAGTGCTTTTCCTCGGGCTTCACGTTTTGTGCAGCCCAGAGGATGGCCTGGGAGATGGTCATATCGAGAAAGTCTTCCCATGCCTCGCTTTCCAACTCCTTCATCTTCTTCTTGAAGGCCTTTGGATCGTCCTTGTAAGTGGCTGCGATCTTCTGAATGGCCTCATCGGTCTCCATGTAAAGCGGCCCGTATCCGGCGTCCACATCCATCATGCCGAGATAATTCCGCAGGTTGGCCGGAATCGGCTTGGCCAGCCCATAGGGGGCCCAGTTCTTCAGCTCATCTACCCGCACGGACATGTAATCCCCTGCAACGGCACTGATCGCACGGGACTTGAACAGCAGGAACCATGCACCCACCGGGCCGTAGGCATCCTTGAACCGGACCGGGATGAACCGCACTTCCTGACAGGTCATTTCAGCGCCGGCCTTGATGGTGAAGTATGCGCTGGAACCGGAGTTGAAGGGCGGGTACCAGGAACGACCGAAGCCCTCTCCCACGGAACGGGGCCTGAAGACATGCACGGCACCGCCCATGCCGGCGATGACGGCCTTGGCCTTGAATACGTAGAATTTGTCCTCCCGGGTGCTGAATCCCACAGCGCCCACGCAGCGGTTGCCTTCCATAAGGGGATCCACGATGAACACCCTCTCGTAGATCTCGCCGCCCGCCTCTGCAAGCGCGTTCTTCGCTGCCTCGGCAATGATGATCTTGTAGGACTCGCCGTTAATCATGAGCTGCCAACGGCCTTCATGGACATACTTGCCCTGCTCGTCCTTCCAGATCTTGAGACCCCATTTCTCGAAAAGATGAACCGTGCTGTCCACGTGACGGGCGATGTTGTAAACCAGGTCTTCCCTGGAGATGCCCATCAGGTCCTGACGGACATACCGGATGTAGTCCTCGCACGTGTTTTCGCCGTCGCGGATACCCACGTACTGGTTGATGGCCGAAAGCCCCATGGCCACGGCGCCGCTTCTGTCCAGCGCCGCCTTGTCCACCAGAACCACCTTCAGGCCTTTCTTCTTGGCCCAGTAAGCAGCCTCGGTAGCGGCACCGCAAGCTGAAAAACCCCCACCCAGGATCAGGAGGTCGCTCTTCACTTCCACTGTCTCAAAATTTGCCATAGCTTCACCTCCTTACTTTATTGTCGGGACTTCTTTGAGTCCCAGGGATTCCGGCTCGGTCGCCAAGGCCTGGCTGTTCAGGTCGTCATGGGTCGCGTAGCCGCCTGCAGGTTTGGCCGACCCTTCCGGGGTCGTCCTGGTGGGGAACTTGAACCGTTTGATGGAACCGTCCCTGAACTTCACCGTCCACATGATATCCTCGGAACCTCTAAGGGGCGTCGCACTGGCGCCCAGCGGGATGAAGTCCGCGTACCCACGGACATCCATGGCTTGCTGGGGACAGATCTTGACGCAACACATGCATTCCCAGCACATCTGAGGATCACGGTTGTAAGCCTTCATTCTCTCCTTATCGAGAACCATGAGGTCGTTGGGGCAGATGTACATGCAGGCCGTCTTGTCCTGCCCCTTGCAACCGTCACATTTCTCAACGATTACATAGCTAGGCATCCTTACACCTCCATCATTAAGGGATTAATTAGGTTCACGTGTGTTCTCTGATCTAACTCCGTTATGCGCATCGCACCCCCTTTCTTTCATAGATAATTCCCTGTCGAGTTGGAGCGGGGGCACCGGATTCCCGGGTCCTTCACCGCGCTCTCAGCTCCGGGTAATGGCATCCGTTCACTTCTTCACGACATCTCCGGTGGCGGCACCGTGCAGCTTGATCTCCACCTTCTTCTCCAGCTTCTGATAGTATTCCGTCAGCACCGCCGCGACCTCCGGCCGAGAGAACTCCACCGGGAGTTTTCCTCCCTCGGAGAGGGTCTTTCTCACGACAGTCCCGGAGAGCATCAACCTGTCGTCCTTTCCGTGGGGGCAGGTCTTCATGGAGGCCATTCCGCCGCACTTGTAACACCAGAAGGTCCAGTCGATGTTCAGGTTCTGGCATTTCAGGGCCCCCTTGGGGATCTCATCAAAGATCTTCTGGGCATCGAAGGGCCCGTAATAGTCCCCCACGCCGGCATGGTCCCTTCCGATGATCATGTGGCTGCATCCGTAGTTCTGCCTGAAGACCGCATGAAGAAGGGCCTCTCTCGGGCCGGCATAGCGCATCTCCATGGGATACCCCCCCTGGACCACCGTGCCCTTGACAAAATATTTTTCCACGAGAACTTCGATGGCCTTCACCCTCACGTCGGCCGGGATATCGCCTTCCTTCAGCTTGCCGACCAGTTGATGGATGTACACGCCGTCCATGACCTCCACGGCGATCTTGGCCAAAAACTCGTGGGAACGATGCATGGGGTTGCGCAACTGGAGGGCGGCTACCCTTTTCCACTTGAGATCCTCAAAAATCTTGCGGGATTCGGCCGGACGCTGGTAAAGGCCCTTGAATTGCTCCGGGTAGTAGCTCTCGCTCAGCACCTGGATAGGCCCGGCCAGGTTGTACTTGCCCTGGGCCATCACCTTTTGCACGCCCGGATGCTCCTTGTCCGCGGTCTTGAATACGGCCTTGCACTCATATTCCTTGTCGATGCTGTATTTCTCGGAGACCTTCATGGTGGCCATGATGGTCCCGGTCTCCTCGTCCACCAGGGAGATTTCGTCTCCCGCCTTGATCCCCTCGTCATCCGTGGAGACGGTGATGGGGATGGGCCAGAACGTGCCGTCGGCCATCGTGTACTTGTCGCAGACCCCCTTCCAGTCGGCTTGGGTCATGAAGCCGGTCAGAGGCGTAAAGGCGCCGATGCCCATCATGATGGCGTCCGAGGTCTCCCTGGTTGTGATCGTGATTTTCTTAAGGGATTCGGATTTCTTCTTTTCCGCCTGGAGGGCGGCTCCTTCCAGCAACAGCGGCTTCAGTTTTTCTTCTTTCCCATGAGGCACGATAAGATCCGACATAAAGCATCCTCCTTAATTTTTAGTCTCGTTTCACCATCTCCTGGAAATGTCCTGGTTCCCGGAGAATCGCCGGCCTCTTCCGGACAGGCGAACCCCCAAAGGTTCTTTGACACGCATTCATTCGCGCATGGATGACTTGCAGCACGTGGGCGGTAGGAAGTTTTAAACAGCGAGAGAGATGACTCCCCTCGCATCCGTGATCACAATCCATTCATTTCCCAGCCTTACGGCAGGGTCTCACGATCTTTGTATCCTCTTCTTTTTGTTTATGGAATATCGTGAGCCAACCGGTCAGATGAAAAGGTCCTCAGGTTTTCAAAAAGCGTAATTTATTTCATACCCTTACCGTGTGTCAAGAAAAAACCGTGGCGAAGACCGGGAAATCGCAACGGAGCGCGAAACGGACCCCCTGGAATCAGAAATTCCTTCTAAGGAGATAGGAGTTCAGGGAAAGGAGTCTTTCCCTGGAGGAGGCGTCGGGGAAAATGCCCAGAAATCTTTCCGCGAGGTCTGCAAAAACCCTTGCCTCGGCCCGGATGGCGTCCAGGAATCCTCGACTTCTCACCCGGTTGATTACATCCCTGTAGGCATCTTCCCCCGCTCGTTGGTTCCGGAAAGGCTCCGAGATCCGGTCGATCTCTTGTTCGCTCATCCCTTGCAGGGCATAGATGAGCGGCAGCGTAATCTTTCCTTCCCTCAAATCCTTCCCCACGGGCTTCCCGAACTCCTCTTCGCAGGAACTGTAGTCCAGGACGTCGTCCATAAGTTGAAAGGCAATGCCCAGATTCAGACCGAAATCACTCAGCCCCCTGATAGCCTCCGGCCCGGCCCCGGCCAGGATCCCTCCGCAGACGCAGGCCGCGGCCATCAATTCTGCGGTCTTGGAGATGATGATCTCCATGTACCGGTCTTTCCGCACGTGCCAGTCATGCGTGTGCTCCAGTTCCAGAAACTGGCCTTCCACCATCCTCGCGGTAGCCCGGCTCAGCACTTTCATGAGTTCCGGTTTGTCGCATTCCAAGGCGACAGTTGAGGCCCGCGCAAAGAGGTAGTCCCCCCCCAATACCGCCACCGCATTTCCCCAGATATGCCTCGCCGCGGGTTTTCTACGCCTGGTTTCCGCGTTGTCCAGGACATCGTCGTGAAGCAGGGAGGCTGTGTGGATATACTCAAAAATCGTCGAGAAGTGGTAAATCTCAGCCCCCCGGTAACCGCACAGTTCGGCGGAAAGTACAAAGAGCAAAGGCCTCAGTCTCTTTCCCGCTCCCAGGAGGGAATGCCGGCCGATCTCCTCGATCACCGGTACACGGGTGCACAGAGGCTTGTCCAGAGCCGCGTTGATCGCGTCAAAATAGCCGTCGAACCGGCTTAAGAATTTTTGATCTGCTTCCATGTCCTGCGGGCGGGTTCCGGCCCGACCTTCAAAAATCATCCAACGGGGACGGGCACCTAGGGGTCGGATGCTGTGAAGTGTAGATGGTGTCACGCGCCTTTGTCAAAACAAAAAGTTCATCGAATCTCCCCCACCAAATCATGGACAAACGCCTTCCGGATGCGCACTTTGACGATCTCTCCAATCCTGGCCTCACCTTTGCTGATAAGCACCTGTCCATCCACCTCCGGTGCCATGGCCTGGGTCCTTCCGGCCAGCAGGAACGGGGTTTCACCGCTCGGGCCCTCTATGAGTACGGGCAAGGTCTTTCCGACCAGGTTCCGATTTTTCTTCTCGAGCAGGGATTCCTGGAGTTCCAGGACTGCGCTTCGTCTTTCCTCGGCCACATGCGGCTCCACAGGGTTCTTGAGGCGAGCCGCGGGGGTTCCCGCCTCAGGGCTGAACACAAACACCCCCAGACGATCGAAACTCGCCTGCTGAACAAAGTCGAGGAGTTCCCGGAAAGCCCTGTCCGTCTCCCCGGGAAAACCGACCATCAAGGTTGTCCTGAGCGTGATCGAGGGAACCTTTTCCCTGATCCTTTCCAGCAAGTGCTCGGGACCCTCTCCGCCTGAGGGCCTCCCCATGGCCTTCAGGATCTTCTTGCTCACATGCTGCAAGGGGATGTCCAGGTAAGGGCAGAGGGGGTCTCCCTCTGCCAGGAGATCCAGAAGGGCATCGGGGATCCTCCCCGGGTGGGCGTAGAGGACTCTGATCCACGCCATGCCCTTGAAGCGCCTTGCCAGGGCCTCCAGCAGGTTCTCCAGACGAACCCCGCCGGGCAGGTCCAGGCCGTAGCTGGTGGTGTCCTGG
>JAFGPH010000651.1 GCA_016926135.1 Deltaproteobacteria bacterium | reverse complement strand
TGGAAGAGGCGGTCATGGTGTATGAGCAGAAGATCAGGGCCATCTAAGAAAGACTGGAGTGATGGAGTGGCGGAGTAATGGAGCGATGGGGAAGTATCCTCAATCGCCAATAGTCAATGGACGATCTTTGGGGGGGGGAAGCCATGAGCACCAGTGAGCAAGCGGAAAAAAACAAACGGTGTACCATTCGTATTGTCGGCCTGGAGCCGGGCACCAGCGAGGAGGATGTGGCTGCCGCCTTGGTGAAGCTTTACCCGGGAAAGAGCGTCGAGCAGGTGCGGCAGGTGCTGAAGAGGCTGCCAGCGGTGCTGACCACCTCGGCCACGGAGGAGACGGCAAGAAAGGTTCACGCCTTTCTGAAGCCGAAGGGGGCTGTGCTGAGGGTCACCTACACCGCCCCGGTGCCAACGGGGATGACAAGGCCTGCGGCGCCGGAGTCCGCCGGGGAGGAAGCACCGCCGCCTCCGCCCGCGCCAACGCAGGCGGCCCATCCGGAGAAGGAGCCGTCGGGGATCGAGCGGAGGGTGAAACCCAGGGTGCATCCGGGCATCCAGCTCCATCCCATGGGCGTGGGGGAGATCCTGGATCGATCCTTCCGGCTTCTGCGGGAGCGCTTCTGGCTGTTCTTCCTCATCGTGTTCATCCCCCAGTGCATTTACTTTCTCGTGAGCCAGGGCGGGGCGGTGCTTCTGGGAGGGGTGGCTGGTGGAGAGCCGAGCGTGGGCATGGGTATCGGTTTCGGCGTCTCGGCCGTTATTGCCTTCGTGATATTCATCGTGATCCAGTTCTGGGCCCAGGGTGCCCTCATTCATGCCGTGTCCGAGAACTACCTCGGCCACATCACCTCTGTGGGGAATTCCTACGGCTCCGTGAGAAAGCGGCTGGGAAGACTTCTGGGCACCATGATTCTCATGGGCGTGCTCGTGTTCCTGGCCCCCTTCCTTGCAGGAGTACTGTCCGCCATTGTCATGCCGATCCTGATGGCGATTGCAGGCCCTGTGGCAGTCGTGGTGGGTCTCCTGGTCGGTATCGGCATCCTGTGGCTCACCATCCGTCTCTTCCTGAACTGGCTCCTGACGGACAAGGTCGTGGTCCTGGAGGACAAGGCGTGGATGAGCGCCCTTCGCCGCAGCAAGGAGCTGATGAACGCCCACACGGAACAGGGTTTCTGGAAGAGGCCGAAGAACAAGGGGGCCCTGATCCTGTTGGCGGGGTTTCTCATCGGCCTGGGGATCACGCTTCTCTTTCAGGTTCCGGGGTTCGCCCTCGGCTTCCTCGATCTCGGTTTCGTGACGGCAGTGGTGTCGGGTCTCCTGAACACCATCGCCACATCGCTTGCAACGGTTTACACGGCCACGGCCATGATCCTGTTCTATTACGACATCCGCTTGAGAAAGGAAGGCTTTGACCTGAAGATGATGGCCCAGAATCTGGGATGATCAACACATCGGGGCCTATGCAAAACAGGCCACATGGGTCCGGACGACGGGCTGGGGAAAGCGTGGGAAGGCCGGTGAGGTGTCGACAAAAGGGCCGTCATTTTCGTGCGGTGAGCCTGTAGTCGAAGCTGGCCTCAATATTCAGGCGGCCTACAGTCACATGTTCCGGGAAGGGGGGAAAGGGGGCGGCGGCGCGGATCGCCCGCATCGCCTCCTGGTCAAGGATGGGGAAGCCGGACGGCCGGAGGATGTCGACCCGAGTCGCATGCCCGGCCCTTGTGAGGCTGAAAAGGACGGTCAGCCTTCCCTCCACCAGGTTCAGCCTCGCCTCCGGGGGGTACCGCCAGTGGTGCATGATCCTTTCCTTGATCACCCGGGCGTAACTCACGTACCTCTTGTCCTGGGTGTCCAGGGTGATGGTCTCCTGGTCGTCCGGAGGGGGAACAGGACGGTCGTCCCGGACGGGGCCGATCTCGGCGTGGCTTGCCATCTCTTCTCCGAGGTCTTCGACCGGCGGCCGGATCAGTTCCACCGTGTAGGTCCTCAACCCTTCCGTGAGCCACGGGATGGGAAAGGCCTCCTGGAGAGAAAGGAGGAGGATCACGTGGATGAGGAGGGAGGCGCCCAGGCTGAGGCGCATGATCCTTTTCTCATGTTCCGGGGAGAGATTAATTTTCCGTATCCTGATCATTCCAGGATCCGTTCACCCACCACTCCGTGTTTCGGTCGAACCACCACTCCGTGCTGTCGGTCTTCAGGATCTGTTCCGCCAATCTCCTGGCATTGTCCGTCTGAAGCCTCTTGAGGGCATAGCTCAACCAGTCGTCCGCATAGGGATTGCCCACATCCCGTTGTTCCTTCAGGGACAGGATCAGGTCCAGTTGATCCGCATCTCTCGAGATGCAGGCCTCCAGGGACGTGCCGGCGTTGAACTCCCGGGTGAGGTCGAGGAGATCCGGTGCAAAGGGCAGGGTCCCTGCCAGGTCTTTCACGGCCCTATCCTCGTCCACCTTCACGTATCTCTTGTTGACATAGTTGTGATCACCCGTCCTTGCTTCATGGAGATCATGAAACAGACACATGAGGGTGATCTTCAGGGAGTCCGCACCCTCTGCGCGACGAGAGAGGATGTAGCCGATCACGGCGGTCCGATAGGAATGCTCGGCCACCGATTCCTTTCCCGATCCAAGGAACTGGTATCCTGTCCTGGGCGTTTTCTTCAGCATGCCCACTTCAAAGAGGAAGTTGACCAGAGGTTTCATGAGATCTTTGAATAGGGAGAAGGGTCATAAAAGTCAAGAACCTTTTGGCCCGGCAGTCTTGATTTATCCCCGGAGAGGGTTTAATATAGATAGGGTTTGCGCCCGAAGGATTGCAGAACAAGGCGAGGTTCATCGTGCCGGAGAAGTTGAGGATATACACCTTCCCGGATTCCGTGCTCAAGGCCATGGCCGAACCTGTGGCAAACATCGACGGTGATCTTCAGAAGGTCATCGACAGCATGGGGGAGACCATGTACGACGCGCCCGGAATCGGGCTGGCGGCCAACCAGGTTGGATTGCTGAAGCGCGTTCTGGTTTACGATCTGTCACCCCGGAGCGAGGCAAGGAGACTCTGCGTGCTGGTCAACCCCGAGATCGTAGAGGCCGAGGGAAAGATCGTGCACGACGAGGCCTGCCTGAGCGTCATCGACTATTCCGCCGAGGTGACCCGTCACAACAGGATCAGGGTCAGGGGTTATGACAGGCACGGGAGTCCTGTGGACGTGGAAGCGGAGGGCCTTCTGGCCGTGTGTCTCCAGCACGAGATCGACCACTTGAACGGCACACTCTTTATTGATCGCATCAGCGGCCTCAAGAGGGCCCTTTACAAAAAGAGACTGAAGAAGATGCTGATGAAGGCCAGGGCCACCGACGAGTCATGACCCTTTCCCTTTTGGGTGTCCTGTTTCATAAACACGTTAACCAACGGAACGGCCACCCCCCAAGGGCCTCTCACCAATGGCGTTTTTTGATCACGGGGGCCGTAGGGGGGCATCCACGACCACAGAGTATGTTAGGGTATTTATGAAACAGGACAGTGGCGACAGGCTGCCGACGGAGCCAGGCATCCTGTTCATGGGGACCCCTGATTTCGCCGTGCCGAGCCTGGAAGCCCTGGTCTCCAATGGTTATGCGGTACGGGCCGTGGTGACCCAGCCCGACCGGCCGAAGGGCCGGGGAAAGAGGCTGGCGAGTTGTCCGGTCAAGATCTTCGCCCTTGAGCACGGCCTGGAGGTCCTTCAACCCGAGAAGGCATCAGACCCTCTATTCTGCGAGATTGTCCGGAAGAAGAGCCCCGATTTCATCATCGTCGTGGCCTTCGGACAGCTCCTCAGGAAGCGGTTGCTCGATATTCCTCCTTGGGGGGTCATCAACATCCATGGATCCCTGCTTCCCGCCTACCGGGGAGCCGCCCCCATCCAGTGGGCCTTGCTCAACAACGAGACCAGAACGGGCTTGACCGTCATGCGTATGGACGAAGGGCTCGACACGGGGCCGATTCTCTATCAGGAGGAGGTGTCCATCGGCGAGGAGGAGACGGCCGGTCACCTGCGTGACCGTCTCGCGCACCTGGCCGGCGAGTTGATGGTTCGTTCCCTCAGGCACATGGCAGAGAACGGCATACAGGAACGCCCCCAGGATCACTCCCTCGCCACCTATGCACCGAAGATCGTAAAGGGGATGCGCCTCGTGGACTGGAGCCGGAGTGCTGCCCAAGTCTCTGCGCGAATCCGGGCCATGGATCCGAGAC
>JAFGPH010000650.1 GCA_016926135.1 Deltaproteobacteria bacterium | reverse complement strand
GGCCGTGCCTCTGGCGGCGTTGCTGACCAAGAAGGCAAGCGTTTCCGGGAAACGGGTGGGCATCATCCTCTCGGGTGGGAACGTGGATCTCCTGAATCTCCCGTGGAACGCATGAATGACTACCAAGAGACTGCCTCACACGGACACAAAGGGGAAAAAGGTCTGTTTGTTCTTGAGACTTCGTGTCTGCTTTGTGTGAGGCTGAACGATGTTTTTTTCGTGAATGGCTCTGAGCCATAGCGTCGGTGTCGGGGGCGGATAGGAAAATGGAGCAAGGGCTATGGATTTCGTGCTCAAGCTGATCGTCAGTAACGTGGTCATCATCATTTGCGTCCATCAGAAACTCCTGGGCACGAGGGAGGGGAAAGTGCCTGTAACGAGATGAAAAAGTTGACGCCTCCCCCCGTTTATGGTATGAGGCAACGGCGTAACAGTCCGATGATGGAGGCCCCCGTGTTCCGCCCCTCGGCACAAGGGGGAAGGGGCCGGGCAGGGGCAAAAGGAAAGGATTCAACGCTGACGGCAGAACCATAATGGCTGAATACTCTTAAGGAAAAACTCAGATTGGAGGTTGGACATGAGAAAGATGAGATGGTTCGTTCTTCTGCTTGCGATCGTTCTTGTGGGGTTATGGGGTAACGCGGCCATGGCCCAGAAGATCACGTGGAAAATGGCCTCGTCCTGGCCCTCCGGCACCCAGATCCAGTGGGCGGCCGACTTCTTTGCCGATACGGTCAACAAGATGAGCGGCGGGCGGCTGGAGATCAAGAGTTACCCTGCAGGGAAACTGGTGGGCGCCCTCGAGGTCTTTGACGCCGCCAAGATGGGAACCATCGATGTGGCCCATGCATCCCCTGCCTACTGGATCGGCAAAATCCCTGCGGGCGCCCTCTTCGGGTACCTGCCCTTCGGGATGGAGGTGCAACCCTACCTGACCTGGATGTACGAAGGGGAAGGGATGGCACTTTACAATCAGCTGTACGCGTCTTACGGATTCGGGTTTGTGGCGCCATGCGGAATCCTTCCTCCAGAGGACCTGGCGTGGTCCAACAAGCCCATCAAGACCCTCGATGATTTCAAAGGGATCAAATTCAGGACCTCCGGATACTGGGGGGAGATTCTTACCAAGGCGGGCGCGTCGGTGGTGATGCTGCCGGCAGGCCAGATTTACGAGGCCCTTCAGCGGAACGTGATCGACGCCGGAGAGTTCAGCATCCCCAGCATGGATCGAACGCTGGCCTTTCATGAAATCGCCAAGTATCTGCTCGTGCCGGGAATTCATCAGCCCAGCACCCTTCTGGATATCCTGGTGAGCAAGAAGGCGTGGGACAAGCTTCCGGCCGATCTGAAGGAAGTCGTCAAGGGTGCGGCGGAAATCACCACCCTCAGAATGCTCACGAACAGCATCCTGAAGGACATCGACGCCCTGGCCTTCTTCAAGGACAAGGGAATCCAGATCAACTACGTGGATCCGAAAGTCCAGAAGGATCTCTATCAAAAGGCGACCGCCCTGATGGAGGAAAAGGCCACCAAAGACCCCTTCTTCAAAAAGGTATGGGAGTCCCAGAAGAAGTTCAGAAAAGGGTACAACACGTACAAGGCCCTCATGACGCCGCAGTACGAGTAGATCGGATCTAGAGGACTCGCCAGAGGTGTGGCGCGGCAAGACCTGAATGCGCGCCGCACCACCTCTTCTGTTCCCCCCAGAACAGGGTGTCCCCGCGCAGTGCGCCTTCCGTCGAGTCAGAAAGGAATCATTGTCCCCCATGGAAAGATGGATCGCATTGACCAGGTGGATTGACAGGCTCAGCGAGTGGAGCGGGAAGATGGTCTCCTGGCTTGTGCTCGTCTTCACCCTGGTCCTGGGATATGAAGTGATCATGCGCTACGCGTTCAACGCGCCCACGAAGTGGACGTTCGATATCAGCTATATGTTGGGGGGATCCTACTTCCTGCTGGGTGAAGCCTATACCATGCTGAAGAGGAAGCACGTCCGGATCGACATCTTCTACGTCGGCTTTTCTCCGAGGAAGAAAGCCCTGGTGGATATCCTTTTCACCCTGGTCTTCTTTTTCCCGCTCTGGGGGATTCTGCTCTACTATCTGATCCCCTACGTTTACCTCTCCTGGGTCACGGGGGAGAGATCCATGCAGGGCTACTGGATGCCCATCCTGTATCCCTTCAAGACCGTCATGCCCGTCGGCATCCTTCTCCTGCTGCTCCAGGGCGTCGCGGAGTTCATCCGTTCCGTCATCGACCTCGTGCACGGAGGTGAAGCATGAGCGCGGAATGGACCGTCGTGTTGATGTTCGCCGGCCTCTTTGTCGGCATCTTTCACGGCTATCCGACCGCTTTCGTGCTGGGCGGTCTGGCCATGATCTTCGGCTATTTCCTCCAGGGCATGGAGGTGTTCGGTTTCTTCATCGTGAGGCTGGAAGGGGTGATGAAGAACTACGACCTTCTGGCCGTGCCCCTGTTTCTGTTCATGGGCGTGTTCATCGAGAAGTCCGGGGTCGCGGAAAGGCTTTTCAGCGCCCTTTACCTCCTGCTGGGCGGACTCCGGGGCGGCCTGGGCATCAGCACCATCGTCATCTGCGCGGTCTTCGCGGCCGCCACCGGGGTGGTGGGAGCGTCGGAGATCACGATCGGTCTGATGGCCCTGCCGGCCATGCTCTCCAGGGGGTACAGTATTCCCATGACCTGCGGGGCAATCTGTGCCGGGGGCACCCTGGGTATCCTGATCCCGCCGAGCGTCATGATTGTGGTCTACGGGCCGATCGCCGGGCTTTCGGTGGGAAAGCTCTTCCTGGCGGCCGTGTTTCCAGGGGTGCTTCTGGCCTCGCTCTATATCCTCTACATCGGGATCCGATGCCACTTCAGACCCCATGAAGGTCCACCCATGCCTGCGGAGGAGAGAACGATGTCGGCGGGGAAAAAGGTGGTTCTCCTGCTGACCTCCGTGGTTCCGCCCGCCGTCCTGATCATGGCCGTGCTGGGAAGCATTTTTCTGGGCATTGCAGCCGTGACGGAGGCTGCGGCCGTCGGGGCCATTGCAGGGATGGTCCTGGCTGCGGTGTACGGTCGTCTGAGCGTTTCGCTCTTCAAGGAGGCCTGCATCCAGACTCTTGTGATTACCAGCATGATCCTGATGATTGCGGTAGCGGCCGCCTTCTTCTCCACCGTGTTTGTCGCCGTCGGGGGAGACGAGGTGATCTGCAATCTCTTCCTGAAGCTGCCCCTGGGAAGGTGGGGGATCCTGTTCTCCATCATGATGCTGCTTATTGTCCTCGGGGCCGTGCTGGACTGGATCGCCATTGTCTTTATCGTGGTACCCCTCATTACGCCCATCGCCGAGGCCCTCGGTTTCGATCCGATCTGGTTTGCCACCCTGGTCATGGTGAATCTTCAGATTTCCTTTCTGACCCCGCCTTTCGCCTATTCGATCTTCTATCTGAAGGGGATCACGCCGCCCGAGGTGAGGACGACGGATATTTACCGCGGGGTCATCCCCTTTGTGTGCATGCAGGTGATCGGCCTTTCGCTGTGCGTGGCGTTCCCCGTACTTATCACCTTTCTGCCGGGCCTGATGATTAAGTAGGGAAGACGATGATGAGGGAAGGAAAGGCTTGCAGGAGGTCAAGACACAGATGAGCTACCCCGACATGGTGCGAATCCGCCAGATGATCGACGTTCCCAGGGTGGAGAACATCGAGGAGGCCCTGGACCGTGAACTGGACTCCATCCAGGCAGGCGCCCTTGTCAAGCCGGGGGCCAGAATCGCCGTGACCGCAGGGAGCAGGGGCGTAGCCCACATTGATCGGATCCTGAAGCGCCTGGTCCGCAGCGTCCGACAGGTCGGAGGAGAACCCTTTCTCGTTCCCACCATGGGCAGCCATGGCGGCGGCACCGCCGAAGGCCAGCGGGAGGTGCTCCGGAGCCTCAACGTGACGGAAGAGACTGTGGACGCTCCGATCCTCTCTTCCATGGATGTGGTGGAGATCGGGAGGTCCCGTTTCGGGTTTCCCGTCCTGGTGGACAGGCACGCGGCAGGGGCGGACGGAATCATCGTGGTGAATCGCATCAAGCCCCACACGGAGTTCGAGGGGCCCATCGAGAGCGGGCTCATGAAGATGATGGCCATCGGGATGGGTAAGCACAGAGGCTGTCTGGAGGTACACAAACAGACCGTCCATTTCGGATACAGGGAAGTCATCCCCGAGATCGGCGGCATCATCCTGCAGAAGCTGCCCGTTCTTTTCGGGGTGGGCATCGTGGAGAACGTCTATGACGAGACGGCCTTCATCCGGGCCGTTCTTCCCGCGAGGCTTGCGGAGGAGGAGAGGGATCTACTCGCCCAGGCCAAGAGACTGATGGCAAGACTTCCCTTTGAGAAGGTCGATGTGCTGATCGTTGACGAGATGGGGAAGAACGTGAGCGGCACGGGGATGGACACCAACGTGATCGGCAGGATCATGTTCATCGGCGAAAGGGAGCCCGAGAGTCCCAGAATCACCCGGATCGTCGTGCTGGACCTGACCGGGGAGTCTCACGGGAATGCGGTCGGCATCGGCCTGGCCGACTACACGACCCAAAGCCTGCTCAAGAAGATCGATCTGGCTGCGACGGCCACCAATGCCATTACCGCCATGACCCCGGAAAAGGGGAGAATCCCCATTGCCCTTCCCACCGACCGGGAAGCCGTAGAGGCGGCCCTGAACACTATCGGTGCGGTCAGGCCTGAAGAGGCGAAGGTTGCCCACATCAAGAACACCCTGGAACTGGGGGAACTGGAGGTCTCGGCCGCATTTCTGTATGAGGTCAGGAAGAGAAGCGATCTCAAGATTCTGAAGGATCTGGGACCCCTGGCGTTTGATCAAACCGGGAAGATAAGACCTGTAGAACTGGAGTAATGGGGGTGATGTAAGATGATATCCAAAACAGCCGCAGACGAATTCCGCTCTATCGTGGGAGAAGAATGGTTTCTGGATTCCCCGGAGGACCTTGCCACCTACTCCTATGACGCCTTTCTCCCCGAGTTCAAACCGGACGGCGTGATCCTTCCGGGGAGCACGGAAGAGATCTCCGCAGTCATGAAGGTGGCCGGCCGGGAGGGGATCAGCGTCACTCCGAGAGGGGCGGGGACCAACATCTGCGGGGGTTCGGTAGCCAAGGAGGGAGGCCTGGTCATGGCCTTTCACAGGATGAACAGGATACTGGAGATCGATGCGGAGAACATGTGTGCCGTCGTTCAGCCGGGCGTGGTGAACGCGGATCTCCAGAAGACCGTGGGGGGATATGGTCTCATGTATCCCCCGGACCCTGCCAGCATGTTCGTCTCCACCATAGGCGGCAATGTGGCTCTGAATGCAGGCGGGCCGAGAGGCGTCAAGTACGGCGTGACCAGGGACTATGTGCTCGGCCTCGAGGTGGTCCTCGCCTCGGGGGAGGTGATCCGGACCGGAGGAAAGGCCATGAAGAACGTGAGTGGATTCGATCTGACCAGGCTCATGGTCGGTTCCGAAGGGACCCTGGGGATCATCACGGAGATCACGGTCAGGCTGGTACCCCGACCCCTGGCAAAAACCACGCTCCAGGCCATCTTCCTGAACGTGGAGGATGCTGCGAAGACGGTCTCCGCCATCATCGGGTCCGGCATCGTGCCCACCACGCTGGAACTGATGGACAAGGTCGTCCTGGACGTGATCGGGAATTACGGCGGTGCGACCTTCCGCAAGGATGCAGAGGCCCTGTTGCTCATCGAGGTGGACGGCGAGTCTTCCCTGTTGGAGGCCCAGGGGGAGAGGATCGAGAAGTTCTGCAGGGATCGGGGTGCCGTGGAGGTGGAACGGGCCAGCACCACGGAGGAGGCCGACAAGCTCTGGCACGCCCGGAGGAGTGCCTTCGGTGCGGTGGCCAGCCTGAGACCCAACTGCATTGTGGAGGATGCCACGGTGCCGGTGAAGAGGCTTCCCGAGATCATCCGCAAGATCGTGGATCTCGCCCGGAAGTACCGGCTCCAGATCGGCGTGCTCGCTCATGCCGGAGATGGAAACCTTCACCCCCTCATCATGACGGACCACCGGGACAAGGACGAAATGGAACGTGTCGAACGCGCCTTGGAGGAGATGTACGAGGCGGCCATCGCCATGGGGGGCACCCTCTCGGGAGAGCACGGCATCGGGATCGCCAAGAAGAGATTCCTCGGCATGGAATT
>JAFGPH010000127.1 GCA_016926135.1 Deltaproteobacteria bacterium | reverse complement strand
TGGTCGGGACGACTGGATTTGAACCAGCGACCCTCTGAACCCCATTCAGATGCGCTACCAGACTGCGCTACGTCCCGATCTGTGAGTGCGACGTATTCTATATGACATGGCCTTTTTGTCAAGGTGAAAAAGCCGCCAAACCCTTCGCGCAAACCCAGGCCTCCCCTCCATAAAAAGGCACGAAATGCACACCAGGTTGTGCAAGTTCAGCAAGAAATCGGCTGCTTTCTCCCCTGAACTTAACATATCTCAAGGAAAATCGCCACACTCATTACCTGGCATAGTGATTGCACAAAAGGTGGTTGGTCTCGGGGCCATCCAGTTCACCTCTCCACACCGTGTCTCCTGTTGTAGGGTCTATGAGCCGAGTCGACAGCATCAGCAACCGAAACACCAGAATCATCGCCGCTTACGTGAACAGCAAACTCGGTCGCTGTGACGGCCTCTTTGACAACCTGCCCTACCCCACAGACCGATTCCCCTCCCCTGAGGACTATTTTCTCAACGAAGATGAATGGACCACCCACCGGAACTTCGTCAGTATCCTTCGAAGGGGGAAAAAACTCACCGGCGAGCCCTACTTTCATTTCCACTGTGGCGCTTCGGCCGCGCTCCTCAGATCCTGGGGAAGACTGGAGCATTTCGCACGGATCTTCGCAGGCCCCGGTGAAGGCTTCAAAAGGCTCCCTTTCTTCAACAAGAACTTTGTAGACACCAAGGACATCGAGGTCATCCTGCCCCCTTCCCACGATCGATCCTTCAGAAAGATCCGAACGGTCCTGAGGGTTCAGCATCACGAGGACGTGGATGTGCACGGCGACTATGTCGGCGATCCTTACACGAGGGGGATCATCTCTTCCATCCCCGCCATGTGGGGGCTCCGGCCCGCATTGATAAGACAACCCCTCAATCCCTATGATCCGGAAATCCTGTTCAACGAAGAACCCGAATTCGTCCCTTTTGGCCTGGATGCCAGGATGGAGGAAGACCGACTCACCGTCAAGCATCCCCTGGATGCGCGCCGCCGCGCCGTAGGACAAAGAATCTTCCTGGAGCCCGAGCAGTTCAACGGACACAAGGTCTATCTCGGCAGATACGTGAACCCGGAGGACAAAACGTCCGGCCCCGATGAACCCGAGAGAGAGGCCCTGCTGATCACTGAGACCGTCCGAGTCGGGGACAGGATCATCCTGAGGGCGGGTGAGATTTTCAAGGCCCCCTACTTCATCCTGGACGTCACCTACGATTCCTTCTCCCTCACGGACCGCTTCTCCCATCTCTTCAAGTTCCGGAGGGACCCCGGGGAATCCGCAAAAACCCTCATCGAAACCATCAATCAACTGAGAGAGACCATGGGGGCCAGAAACAGGGCTTACCACGATCTGGAAAGGGTCAATGCGGAACTGATCGAGGCCAAGAACAGGGTGGATGACTATGCCATGACCCTGGAGCAGAAGGTGGAGGAAAGGACCGCTGAACTTCGAAGGGCAAGGGAGGAACTCCTCCTCTTCAATCGGGACCTTGAGGCCAAGGTCAATACGCAGGTCGAAGAACTCAGGAGGTACAGTGAATTGAGGCGATACCTCTCCCCCCAGCTGACCGCCAAGATTCTCTCCAGCGGGGATACGCTGGGCGCCGAGCCCCAGCGGAAGATGATGACGGTCCTGTTTTCAGACATCAGGAACTTCTCCTCCTTCACCGAGAACCTGGAACCTGAGGAGCTGTTTCATCTGCTTCATTCGTACCTTTCGGAAATGAACAAGATCATCCACGCCTATGAAGGAACGCTCAACAAGATCCTCGGGGACGGTCTTCTGGTCTTCTTCGGCGATCCCATCCCCGTCGCCGACCATGCGGAAAGGGCCGTCAGAACGGCCATCGATATGCAAAGGAAGGTGGCTGAATTGAGGGGTGAATGGCTCCATTACGGTCAGGAACTGGGTATAGGGATTGGGATCAACACGGGATACATGACCGTGGGGAACATTGGATCGGACATGCACATGGACTACACGGTCATCGGGAACCAGGTCAATGTGGCCTCGCGCCTTGAATCCCTGGCAAAATCGGGCCAGATCCTGATCAGCCAGCGCACCTTCAGCAGGGTCAAGGGCGGGGTGGAGGTGGAAAAGGTAGGAGAGATCCGCGTCAAGGGGATCTACTACCCTGTGACGACCTACAACGTGAAGGTGCCTGAGCCGACCCCCGGAGGAAACGCCCCTCCTGCCAATTAGCTATTTGACATGCCTTGCTTTTTCCTATAAGAATGAGTGGAATACGCGTGAAAAAAAGGGCGGATTCGGGTCCTCGCATGAAGGATGACATCGTCTTTGATGTAATGGGAAACACGAGCCCTTTCTCCATGATGGGGGAGAGCAGCGGTTACATGGTCACAGTCAACGGCTGTTCCTACCTCCTGGAGTGCGGTTCACCTGTCTTCCCGTCTCTCGGATACAGAGGGATCGCCCAGATCAGGGGCATCTTTGCCAGCCATTCGCACGAGGACCACAAGCGGTGGTTCACGGACATCGTGCTCTTCACCTTCTATAACCCCCTGTTCAAGCACAAGGTGAGGCTCATCTCCTCGGAAGTCATCCTGGAAGAGTTTGCCAAGAATTCGAAGGGAGCGCTGGAGAGATCCCTCTCTGCGGATTCGAAGCGGGTGGTGGACATCCCCTATGACAGGATGGTGGAAAATGTCACGATAGGACCCAGAAGCAAATACGTGATCGTGCTCAAGGGTGTGGGCAACGGAGCCTTTCACTATCAGGTGGAGGACCGGCAAAGGCGCGTGATCGGCCCGGAAAAGGCCAAGATCGTTATCAACCCGGCGGCAAACAGACCTCGCCTCCTCTTCAGGGACGAGGAGCGGGGCGAGTGGGTGGAACCGGAGAGCTATTACCCGTTCTCATCCACGGTCTTCTACGAGGCCGACCAAAACATCTTCCGCGACGAGGAAGCGGGCCTCACCGTGGAGGCCATCAAGTCGTCGGTCTGGCACGGTGTGCCCACCATCGCCTTCAAATTCATGACACGGAGGAACAGCCTCTTCTTCAGCGCGGATACCGTGTACAAGCCCTCCCTCTGGAAGGCCCTCTGCGAGGAGCGCCGACCTCAGCAGTTCCACTCCATCAACCGGAAGGAATTTGAGAGAAACTCCATCATCTACGGCGACATCAATGATTTCATTGAGAGGACATGGAGTCGGGAACGATATGAAAACGCAATGGCCGCTTACAGGGATTCCGTCGTGATCCACGACGTGGCCAGAAAGAACAGCGTGGTTCATACGGACTACGTGGACATCGCCCATGCCCCCATCCAGGATGTTATCTTCACCCACAACCCGGACAACCTCACGGCCTGGAGGCCCATCCTGACCTCCGGGAAGAGACTCGCCCTGAGGGGAGGCAAGCCTTACGAGTCCGTAAAAGGCGTGCTCTACCCGTTTGACGCGGACGTCTACGTCCACCACTTCGCGTGCAATATGGTGGGTTACCGGTCTCAGAGGGGTGCTTACAAGGTCATTGAACGGGACGCCCTTCTGGGAATCGTCGAAGCGGACACCGCCGAAAGGGCTCTCATGAGGGTGAATCTCTACGAGGATATCGGGGGGGAGTACTTCCCTATCCTGAAGGAACCCAACAAGTTCTACACCGTGAGGGCGGACGGTCAGGTGGAGGAGGTCTCCATCTTCAGGGACTCCAGTTCCGGCGTGGTTGTGAAGAACCGGCGGGGCAGGACGAGGCGGCGCTCTTAGCGCGCTACCGGCGACGTTATACCGGGTAGAAGGGCCTCGGGGGGGGGGTGGTCCCACAGGGCCCGCCACTAGAAGAGGATGTCGTCGTCATCCTCGCTACCCGGCATCCGGCCGTGTACCCGGAGATAGCTCTGGATCAGCTCGCTTTCCCGCCTGGAGTACATCCTGTCTTCCTCGAAGTCAAACCATCTGGCCTTCTCAACATCTCCCAGGGCCCCCAGCAGCTCCTTACGGAGGTTGGCCGTCCCCTTGACAGCCAGCACATTGCGGTTCTCATCGTAGAGCTGAAAGACCCCCTCCTCCTCGGGAACCCGATTCACATTGCCCTCATTGAACCCCAGCATTTTCCGAGGGGGAAAAGGATTGCCTTTCATGAAGAGACGCAGGTCGCACTGGAGACACCGGCTCGCCTCTCTGGTCGCCTGCTCCTTGGAAAAGCCGAGCGCCACCTCCTGAAACCCCTGATGCCGGATCCTCATGTCGATTTCAGGAACCCTTTCCCGGGGCCAAGCAGCAAAGCCTTCATCACGGCCAAGGCCTTGATCGGGCGCCCCTCTTTCGAAGAGCACATCCTCGATGTCACCGCTTCCGCCAAGGGCCCTGTCGATGGTAGACGCGGCCTTGCGCCCCGCGGCAATGGCATCAATGATCGTACCCGGCGCATCCGTCGCGTCGCCTCCGGCATAGACCCCCTTCATCCCCGTCTCAAGGGTGGCCTTGTCCACCACGATCAGCCCCCCCT
>JAFGPH010000016.1 GCA_016926135.1 Deltaproteobacteria bacterium | reverse complement strand
TTCCCTGCCGCATTCTCGGGGATTCGCTCCACGAATGCCACATGCTTCGGGATCTTGTATGCCGCAAGCTTTCCCATACACCATTGCCGGATCTCCTCCGGTGCGACACGATCCCCCTCCCGACAAACCACAAAGGCCTTTCCGGTCTCTCCCCACCTGGCATCCGGTACGCCGACGACGGCCACCGCGGCCACCTTCGGGCATTCCCGTATGACTTTCTCAACCTCAGCGGGATAGACGTTTTCTCCCCCCGAGATGAATACATTTTTCACCCGATCGATGATATGGAAGAATCCCTCTTCATCTCTGACCCCCAGATCACCCGTGTACAGCCACCCCTCCCTCACAACCTCCTCCGTCATCTCGGGCTTTCCCCAGTAGCCGGACATGAGAATGGGGCCGGAGACGATGATCTCCCCAATCTCACCAGGGGGGACATCCCTCCCCGTCTTATCCACGATCCTGACCTCACCGTGGAATACGGGGATACCCACGGAGCCCATTTTTCGTATCGCGTGTTCCGTGGGAAGCCAGGTGATGGTCGACGTCTCCGTCTGACCGAAAATCTGAGAAAGGACCAACTCCCTTTCCGCGTAAGCCCTGAGCAGAGAAAGGGGCACCTGTTCTCCCCCCGTGAAGAAGCATCGAACGCTCGAAAGGGCGTATCGTCCCAGGTGGCCCTCTTCCAGGACAAAACGGTACATCGTGGCGGAGGTCTCCACAACGCTAACCGCATATCGTTCAATGGTCTTCAGGAGTTCTTCCGGCTCGAATCTTCGCCTCATGATCACCGTAGCGCCCTTATAGAGAAAGGGCAGGGAGTCTACCAGGAGGCCGCCGGAGTGAAAGAGGGGACGGGAGACCACGATCCTGTCCGGGGAAGTCACCTGGTAGTAGAGATTGGCGTTCAGGACGTTGAAGAAGGTCTTTCGCTCGGAAAGGACCGCCCCTTTGGGCAGTCCTGTTGTCCCGGAGGTGTACATGATCATATGGGGCGATTCCCCATTCCCTCTTTCGGGGACGGAAGGCTCCTGAGACGAGTCGGACTCAAGGAGCTTCTCGTAGCTTTCGCCCCAGGACGACGACTCACCCCCCACGCAGATGAAGCGGCCCTGTCTGACGGGGATCTCATCACGGATGCCCTCCAGGGCCGCACAGAACGATTCGCCGAAGAAGAAGGTTTCCCCCCCGCAGTCGTTGATCACATATCGGATTTCCGGCCCGCTCAGTCTGAAATTGAGGGGGACCAGAATGGCCCCAATCTTGGATACGGCAAAAAAGATTTCGAGAAAGGGACTGCAATTGTGGAGCAGGACGACCACCCTGTCCCCTCGCTTCAGACCCTTCTTCAGAAGGAAGTTGCAGACCCGGTTGATCCTCTGATTCAAGGCCCTGTAAGTGAACGGCCGATCATCGTCCACCAGGGCCACCTTATCGGGTGACAGGAGTGCCCACTTTCGAATCCAGGCCGCCGCATTCATAGGGGCGCCTCACAGAGGGAGACGGCAGCCATGATCGGTGTCACTTCTCCGCTGTATTCCACCACAGACATATCGGTCGTGCGGTCTGCCATCTCACGGACCCCTTAGGCCTTCGCAGAAATAACTTGGACGAAACAATACATTGAACATTCGCCCTGAGGTATCGAAGGGCGAACGTTCCGTTCATGCTTCGATACCTCGGCATGAACGGGCTAGGTCGCGCATTTGTCCAAGGTATATCTGCGCAATCCCTTCGTGTATTCTTTCTTCCGGTCGCCTTTGTTGTCAACGGCTACTTGACCAGTTTCAGGACCTCCCTGAACTCATCGGTCCCCGCCTTCTCCAGGAGCTCATAGATGACCATTTCTGTGGAGGTGACGGCCACACCCGCCTGCCCCATTCTTCGAAGGGATACCTCCTTGTTCCAGGGGTCACGGGAAGAAACGGCATCGCTCACCACATGCACCCGGTACTCGGTAACTCCATGGAGTGCGGTTTGGGCCACGCAGATGTGAGCCTCCACCCCCGCGAGGATCATCGTACCCCGATCGAGCCGCCTCACCTCTTCCGCAAAGGCCCCCGACCCGAAACAGTTGAACTCCAGCTTGGGAAAGGGCTTGAAACCGCCCAGGGCCTCCCGGATCTCAGGCAGGGTATCGCCGAGCTTCTGCTGCTCCGTCACCAGCACGGGCAAACCCGCGATCCGGGCAAACCTGGCAAGCCGGAGCGTGTTCTCCACGACTTTTTCCCTCTCTGCCACGGCGGGTACAAGCCTTTCCTGCATGTCGATGATCACCAGCAAGGACTCCTCGCGCCGGATGAGGGCTGAACTGGACGGATCTCTGCGGTTCATGGAACAACTCCTTTCTCGATCTATCCGGACTCGCCCGCATAGGATTCGGACCGGCTGATTATATCCGTGCAGCGGAAAATGTAAATGCCGGAGAAGGGAACAGGGGATCCAGGGAATCGGTTTCAATTTCAAACCTTGATATTGACGTATTTGAATATAAGCATATTCTATTCCCATTGCGAAGTGGAGAACATGAGTAAGAGGAAAGACTCCTTGGTATACCTTTTCATAAATACGCTGCTATACTATATTCTGCAGCCATGAATGGAAGCATACCATGCGTAAGGGCCGCCCAGAGGGTGGTCGTCCAGGCCGCCCGAGTCCCAGGAGGGGAACACATGATTTCATCACGTAAGCGGACTTTGAGGAGAGGATGTCGGGTTCTCTCCGCCCTTCTTCTGGTCTTTGCAGCCCTCCTTCTGGCCTCCCAGCCTGGCTCCGGGCAACCCCTCCGGGATGCCACGCCCGTCCACCACCTGACTGTGCTTCACACCAACGATCACCACGGGCACCCATTGAAATTTACCTCCGAGTTCGGCCGCGACCTTGGAGGACTCCCTGCCCGGGCCGCCCTCGTCAGGCAGATCAGGGAAACGCGCCGAAATGTGTTACTCCTGGATGCGGGAGATCTCAACACCGGCCGGGCCGAGTCCAACCTTTTCAAGGCGAAACCGGATATCGAGGGATACAATACCATCGGCTATGATGCCATGACGATCGGAAACCATGAATTCGACCGTCCTCTCGGTGTCCTGAAGCAGCAGATGGCGTTCGCCCGCTTCCCGTTCCTCTCGGCCAACATCCTTACGAAAGAAGGGCATCATCTGGGCCTGCCCTACATCGTAAAGTCATTTCCCGGTTTTAGGGTGGCCATCCTGGGCCTCACCCTTAAAGAGACGCCGACCATCACCAATCCTGGCCACGTGAAGGATCTCGTTTTCCAGGACGAAGTGGATGCGGCCAGGATGCTCGTCCCCCGGTTGAGAAAGGAGGCCGACCTGGTCATTGCCTTGACCCATCTGGGGATCTTCGAGTCCTCCCGCATGGGCTCCAAAAGGCTTGCCGCCGAGGTAAGCGGTATTGATCTCATTGTGGACGGGCACTCCCACACCCGGATCGACTCACCGCTCAAGGTCAGCAATCCGGACTCGGGTCAAACGACCCTCATCGTTCAGGCCTGGAAGTGGGGACTCCTGGTGGGGCACCTCGATCTCCGGTTGGAAAAGGGCGGAATCAGGGATTTCAGGTACCGCAACATACCCGTCAGCCCCGGGACCCTGGAAAAACTCGGCCTGAAAGAAGACAGGGCCCTCTTGCACCTGCTCGATCCTTATGCGAAGGAGGCCGAGGCCCGCCTGTCCGAGATGATCGGCTTTGCAGAAGCACCTTTTCGTGCAGCGGAGACCCGAAAATCGGGGACGGCACTGGGGAACCTCGTTGCCGATTCCCTGAAATGGTATGGAAGGACCTGGAATGTCGATTTTGCCCTACAGAACGGAGGGGGTATTCGGGCGGACATACCTGCGGGTCCTATCACTGCGAAAACCGTTCATGACGCAATCCCCTTTGAAAACAGCGTGGTCATCCTCACCCTGAAAGGCTCGGACGTAAAGAGACTGTTCGATTTCATGGCCGCCATCCCCGAAGGCAGCGGTGCTTTCCCGCATGTCTCCGGCGGTATGAGTCTCACCTTGAACCGCGCGGCACGCAAATGCGAAAGGGCACTCATCAACGGAGAACCCCTCGACCTGAAAAGGACCTACAGGGTGGCGACCCACTCGTACCTGGCCGCCGGTGGAGACGGGTACCGGATTTTTCGAGAGGCCTGCGAGCGTTACGATGCCGCCGTCTTTCAACAAGACGTTCTCATCGATTATATCAAGACCCTGGGCGGTCGCCTCACACCTGAGAGACAAGAACGGATCACCTATACCTCAGGACAAGGATCGGCCCTGAGACCCAGGTTGGCTGCCTGTTCATGTCGCATAATGGAATGGACGAGGTCTGTCAGGGGGTGAAGCTCCTCCCTCCGCACCTCGCCCAGCAATCGACAGAGGGAAGTGAGGGCCTTGGGGATATAGGCCTCGAAACAGGTTTTCCCTCTCACCTTGCTCAGAAAGGAAAAGGCACCCAGGATCTGGAGGTTCCTCTGCAAGGCAAGGTAGGGGAATGACTCCTCGAAGAGCTCGGCCCATGCGGGCTGATGGTCTGCGAGCATGACGACGTAGGAATCATACAAGCGAGTCCTTTCCCTGGGAGCCAGGTCCGTATACGGATCGATAATGAGAGAGGCCACGTCGTAGGCAAGGGGCCCGAGCCGGCCTCCCTGCCAGTCAATGATCCCGATCCCGTCCGGGCGCACCATGACGTTCCTGGACTGGAAGTCCCGATGGAGGAAGAAATGACCCGGGGCCTTGGCCGCCTCTTTGGCGAGCAGGTTGAAAGGAACCTCCAGTTCGGGCCATTCCGCTTTCATGCCGAGATAGGTGTGGAGGAAGGCGTCCCTGAAATACTCTGCTTCGTATCGGCGCATCACGAACGCATCATATCTCTCGGTCTGGCATGTCCAGGCCGGGTCGAAACCGTCCGCCCCCTCAATCTGCAAGCGAATGAGGACATGGAGAACCCCCTCAAAAAGGGGCAGGGGATCCGGTTCACGAGAGGCCTCCTGGAGGTTTCTGTCCCCCAGGTCTTCCATGATGAACCACCCCCTCTCCAGGTCGCTTCGGAATATCCGGGGAACGGGGATGCCCTTGGAAAGGAGATGCCTGCCGATCATGAGGTAGGAGAGATTTTCCTTTGCCCTGTACTCATCCGTGGGCCGATTCTCCATGACGACAAAAGTGAGTTCCGTCTCCATGACCCGGGCGCGCCGGAAGAGCCTTTCTGAGCCGTCTCCGGATAAGGGGCTTGTCCTGAGCGCCTCTGGCGAGTGACCTGAGTCCCTGACGAAGGCCTCGACAAAGGCCCTCATCGGGGCGGAAAAACCCATCTCTTCAGTCCAGGTTGTCATGTATTGGCCATCACGATCATTTCTTGTCCAGGGAACCGCACATCCTGACCGTGAATGCGTCCCATGCGATTCCTGGAAACCGGACCGCGCGGTGTCCTTTGCCTGCGAGATCCAGGGCATGTTTCTTGCAGAGTACCTTGGTCAAGTTTATGTTTTATTATAACCTATGTCTATCTTTCACACCAGATCACAAGAGGTTTCTTTATGGATGTATACGTGGCAAGGCAGCCCATTTTCAAGAAGAACAAGAAGATATGCGCATACGAACTCCTCTTTCGGGATGGACTCTCCAACGTGTTTCCGCAGATCGACGGCGACCTGGCCACCTCAAAGGTGCTGGCCACTTCCTTTCTATCCATAGGCATTGAGGAGATCACGGCAGGCGCGCCTGCCTTCGTCAATTTTCCCCAGAACCTGCTTGTAAAACGTGTGCCTCTCATGTTTTCCCCCAAGAGTCTGGTGGTTGAAGTCCTGGAAGATGTAAAACCCGAGCGCGAAGTGCTCAGGGTATGTCAGGAACTCTCTCAGAAGGGTTTTCAAATCGCCTTGGACGATTTTGCATACAGGGCCGAACTGAATGAGATCCTCCGCACGGCCAAATTCATCAAACTGGACTTCCGCGCGACCGGCGATGAGGAACTCAAGGAGACTGCTAAGAAATTGGCGTCCTACCCCGTCAGCCTTTTGGCTGAGAAGGTGGAAACCTACGAAGAATTCGAAAAGGCCCTCCGCATGGGTTTCTCCTATTTCCAGGGATACTTCTTCAGCAAGCCTGAAG
This sequence comes from Deltaproteobacteria bacterium, assembly GCA_016926135.1. The sequence continues at coordinate 12,221 of JAFGPH010000016.1, read as the reverse complement.
TGCTGAAGGCAAGGGAGATCTCAAGCACCCAGATGAACCTTCTTCAAATCATGGCCGAGGCCAACAAGGAGGATTTCGACTTCGGAAAGCTCGAAGCCATCATTATGCGGGATGTAGCCATTTCGTACAAGTTGATGAAATACGTCAACTCAGCCTATTTCAGAAGGCTCAACGACATCTCCTCCATCCGCCAGGCGATTGTGCTGCTCGGGGAAAGGCAGATTCGAAGATTCCTCTCCCTCATTGCCATGTCCCGATTGTCTTCAGACAAGCCGGACGAGCTGATCCGATGCTCCATTACTCGGGCTAAGTTCTGCGAGTTATTGGGGAATCTGGTCGGCAGCGAGGTGGACTCCTCTGAACTCTTCACCCTGGGCCTTTTCTCTCTGATCGACGCCATCATGGACAATTCCATGGAGCAGCTCATGGGAAAGCTTCCCCTATCCGCCAGCATCAAGGATGCCCTGGTGTCAGGCAAGGGCCGGTTGAGCGAGTATCTCAGGCTGGTCATCGGCTACGAAAGGGCGGATTGGGAAAAGGTATCTGAATGCGCCCAAACCCTTTCCATTCCCGGCGACCATCTACCGGCCCATTTCACCCAAGCCCTCGCTTGGGCCGACGCCTTCTCCGGCCTTTAGCAGGATCCGGCAGAAGGATCCTGCACAAAGGTGGTCACGGTGCCTTCATTGAGCCCTTCACCTACCTGTAATAGAAGTTGCCGTTTTCCGCCCGTGTGTCTCTTTTTTTCAAGGAGGGCATTGCCTTTGACGGACACAAAAGGTAAATAGGGGCTATCTCTACGGAGGTATAAAGAATGGATGCAATGCAGGATTTCTTTCGGTGCGGCGACTGCCAGAACAAGGATTTCAGGCAGGTCTTCAATTTCTCAATAAAATTTCGCACCGTCAACTTCTCGGATGAACTGATCTACGACCGGATAACGGATGAAGTCTATGAGTGTACCCGGTGCGGCAGGACCTTTACCAGGGATGAGGTGGAGAGAAGCTTGTCAAATTTCAAGCGAAACAGGAGATGCGGCACCTGAAGGCCGGGGCATTGTGAGTTGCCCGACAAACATGGCCCACCTCGTTAAGGCGATCAGGAAGTCTTGACCTCCTTCATGTAGAACTGGAATTTGAAGGACCCCAATTCGATCGAATCGAAATCCTTGAGTTCCTGGCTTTCCTTCACCACCTCCCCGTTAACCTTCAGCTTGGTCATCCCGCCGGTGAACGTGATCGCATAACCCGAAGGCCTGCGGCTGATGGTAGCCGCCGTCGCACCCATCAACAAACCGGACAGTCTGACCTCGCAACTCTCGGCCTTGCCAAGCTTTGTGAGCTTCTTCGTCAATTCGATCTCGCCCAGGTCTGACCCGTCGATGAAACTGATCACCCCGATCTTCTCAGCTGGTTTGGCCACCTGTGCAGTGCCTTTCTGCTTGGCCAGGAGTTCTCGCTGTTTGGCGGTATCAAGCATCATCGTCTTGTTGAGACTCGCCTTTGGGTCTTTTTCTTCCTCTTCCGGCTTCCCCTTTTCAGCGGCCACAAACAGAAGAACATGCTTCCCGATGACGACATTGTCCCCATGGGCAAGCTTGTGGGAAACAACCTTGTTGTCGTTCACAAAGGTGCCGTTGGTGCTCTGCAGGTCCGTCAGGATGAAATCGGAACCAGCCTTGTCTATTCTCGCATGGTAGGACGAGACGGCGAGATTATCGATGACGATCGTATTGTCATCGGATCTTCCGATCGTAATGCTATCCTTGATAAAAGGATATTCCTTGATGACCTGCTTGTTGAACATAAGAATCAATCTTGCCATGGTCTGCCCCCCACGATTGAATGCACGGCATATATTATTCAAATATAAATGAAAATATCAAGATAAAACTACCTATGGCTTAAATTTTCTTATGAGCTTCTGTAAACTAACTACCAAATCAGCTAAAGCAAGGCCAATTTTGCTGATGATTCCGGCCCTTGGCCTTTCCAGCCCTGAGAGGTAAACCGAAACGAGAGTCGTGTTGTCGTGGGCCCCGCGTTTCAATACCTTATCCACGAGACGATGGCAGAGCCGATTCGGGTCATCTTCATTCTGAAGCATTTCGAGGATTTCTCCGTCGTTGACCAGGTCCGTAAGACCGTCTGAGCAGAGAAGGTACCTGTCGTTGTTGGCAGGCTCCAATTCAAAGATCTCAGGCTCCACATCCTCAGAGGAGCCCAGATTCCTGGTCAGGATGTGCTTCAGCGGGGACGTGGCGGCCTCCTCTTCCGTCATCATGCCCATTTCAACCTGCTCTGCGACGATGGTATGGTCCTTTGAAAGCCTCTCAATGTGACCGTCACGCACCAAATAGATCCGGCTGTCACCCACATTGGCTGCAATCACCCGTGATGGAGTCACCAGGAGGGCCACAACGGTGGTCCCCATCCCATGATACTGTTCATACTCCATGGCCATTTCATAGATGACCCTGTTGGCGAGTCGGATGCTGCTGATGATGTAGTTGCCTCTCGTGGAGACCGTACTGTCCGGGAACCCGAAGAGATCATCCTCCGGCGTCTCTTTCTCCGCCCACTTGCGGAAGCTTTTGTTGATCATGTCCACTGCGATCTGGCTCGCCACCTCACCGGCCAGATGCCCTCCCATACCGTCGGCTACGATATAGAGGTGCAGAGAATCATCCAGGGAGTACGAATCTTCGTTTCCTTCCCTCTTCAGACCCACATCCGTCAAGCCCGAGGTAACAATCTCCAACGTCGCTCCTTCTGAGGCGGGTTCCAGGGAACTACGCCTCCGAAACCGTTCCACCACCTGTAACTTGCTTCTTCCTCACCTGATCCAGTTTTGATGCGACGAGCCTGACCAGTTTGCCCAACTCGCCAGCGCTTCTGAACCGCTCATTGGGGTTCTTCGCGAGGGCCTTGTCAATGATCTGCTCACAGGCCTTGGGAAGCCTGGGTTCGTAATTCCTCACCGGCGGGTGTTTCACCTGGGTAATCTGGTAGAGGAGACTGCTGAGATTATCCCCGTGAAAAGGCAACTCTCCGGTCAGCAGCTGATAAAAAAGGACACCCAATGAAAAGATGTCCGATCGATGATCGATTCTTTGCCCCATAATCTGCTCGGGAGACATATAGTTCGGGGTCCCCAGGATGACCCCCGTCTTCGTTCTGGAGGATGAAATGGCCTTTGCGATACCGAAATCCGTAACCTTGACCCCTCCGGAGTTCAACAGCATGATGTTGGCCGGCTTGATGTCCCTGTGTATCACACCCGCCTTATGCGCAAAGTCCAGGGCATCGGCCACATTGCCCACCACATCCAGAACACGTCTAAAGGGCAGGAGTTTCTTCTTGGAGATAAATTTTTCCAGATCATCCCCTTCCAGGAATTCCATGGCCATGTAAGTCAGGTCCCGGTCTTCTCCCACGTCATAAATGATGACGATGGAGGGGTGAGAAAGCCGACCCGCGATCTCCGCTTCCCTGAAGAAACGCTCCTTGATCTCATGGATCACATCCTCGTCGAACTCGTCCGAGAAGCGGATGGTCTTAATGGCCAGGAGGCGATTGATCTTTGGATCCAGAGCCTTGTACACGAGTCCCATGGAACCCTTGCCGAGTTCATGGATGATCTCGTAGCGACCGACCCGCTTCCGCGTTTCCACGGATGCCGCGTCTCCCGGCACCGCACCTTCACCTACCCTTGCATGGCTTCCCAGGGTGGATGAACGGTCCGATTCCTTCAGTCTGGGGATCCGGTCGTCCAGATCCCTGAATCCGCCTCCCTTGTTGACGTATTCATAGGCGGCAAGTGCCTTGTTGATCATGCGCCTTTGTTCGTACTCCAGCCCCAGATTGTAAACCAGGTCTCGGGTCTCCTGATCGAAGGGAAGTTTCCTGAATTTGTCGAAAGCCAGATCCAGCAGCCCCTGACTCTGAAAGCTCAGACCGAGCAAACGATTCGTCTCGACGGACTCCTTGCTTGTTCTTCCCTCCCCCAGGAGAACAGAGATGGTGACGGTGAGAAAGATGGCCACAATGCACACGGTGGCGTAGCCCGTCTTCAGCCACAGACCTCGGGAAAAAAGCACCATGCCGATCACCAGGACGAGGATGGACAGGCCAACCATGCCTCCGAGTCTTGTCCAGGGACCCACCCGGAGAAAGAAGAGTAGTGCGAGCACCCCCAGAACCAGAACGACCATGGGTTCCAGGTAGGCCAGGTAACGGGGTCGGTGAATGAAGTCCCTGGCGAGTATGCTTCCCAGCGCATGTCCGAGGAAATCCAGTTCGGGCATCGCAGGGGCGACAGGTGTCTTGACGGTCCTGGTTCCATCCAGGTTCAGACCGATGAGCACGGCCTTTCCTTTCACCGACGGAGGGGCTTTTCCGGCTTGGATGAGATCGGCGAAGGAGTGGCGGGCCATGGGGATTGAGGGCTTCCGGAAGTCCACCAGCATTTCCCCGTTCGAAAGGGGGATCGAAAAATCTCGAATTCGGATATGGGATTCCTCGGCCACGGACTGCTTGGGGTTCAAACCGAAATAGGCTATGGCGATCCGGAGAGGCAGAGAAGGCACAAGGGAGCCCCCGAAACTCACGAAGGGGGGGTGGGATCTCCCTTCCATTCCACTCCGGAAACTCTCGCTGGAGTGGCCTAGGCCGAGGGCGGCTTGACTGAGTTCGGGATGCGGCAGGAATAGGTGGGCTACAGACACTCTCTCTTTCCAGGAACCCGGAACGCCTCCGTCGGTCAGGAAATTCTTGGGAAGCACCATGCCCGTTTCCTTGCCTGCCTTGCCCCCGCCTTTCCCGTCCCCTGCAGAAACAGTCAGGATGACATTTCCTGCATCGCTGATCCGTTCCACCAGCTTTCGGTCCGCGTCGAGGCTCTCCTCCAGTTGCTTGAGGTTGTCCAGGACCCAACTCCTCAGGCCTTCATCCTTCTTGCTGAAGGAGTGGGCATCGAACTTCTCCCGGAAGGCCCTGATCTCTTCAAGCGCCGCCGTCGATCCTTTCCGCCCGAGGGGAAGGGCAAGACCGATCACCTTGGCACCTTCACGGCTGAGGAGGCTGATCATCTCCCCCAGCCGATGTCTGGGCCACGGCCATTCTCCGAGCTTCTCCGTACTCTTGCTGTCAATCTCGACAAGAATGACGGAACCCGGGGACCCTTTCCCCTGCCGGGCAATATTCATCTCAGCATCATAGATCTGGATTTCCAGTCGTTCGAAAAGAGCAGGCTGGAAAAAGGCGAGAAAGACAAAGACAAGAATCAATGCCATACACAGAATCGATGAGAGGCTGAATCTGCTCCGCACAATCCCGTTCCTTCCACAAATGGAATCAGTTCGCCCGTGTCCTGAGTTATGACTCAGGACACCAGCATATTAAATTTACTTATCAAAACAATAACTTAATGTCAATCGAAAAATGACCCCCATCAACAGGTCTCGACCCATTCGAGGGATTCAGCCGACCGAGCTTTTTACACGGGAGGTTGGATGGTAACTTCGTATTGCTCCAGGTGAAAGTGCTCTCTCGTCTGGATGATGATTCTTCTGTTGATCCTCTTCTCAAGCTCCACAATCGATTGTTGCTCCTCTTCCTTCAGGGCGCTGTCCATAACAGGATTGACCACTACATAGAGATTGCCGTTGTCCCCGGACAGGGCAGCCTCTCTCTCCAGTGCCCTGAATATTTCATAGCAGATGGTCTTCTTGGATTTCAGCAGCCCCCGTCCTTCGCAGTAAAAACAGGGCTCTCCCAGCACCCTGCTGAGGTTTTCACGCGTCCTCTTTCTGGTCATTTCAATCAGCCCCAACTCCGACATCTTCAGGATATGGGTTTTGGCTTTGTCCTTGCTGAGGGCCTCCTTCAATGCCGTGAAAACCCGCTCCCTGTTAGCCTTCCTCTCCATGTCAATGAAGTCAATGACGATCAGACCCCCCAGATTCCGAAGTCGGAGTTGCAGCGCGATCTCCTTCACCGCCTCCAGATTCGTCTTCAGGATCGTCTCCTCAAGGTTCCTGGTGCCCACGTAACTGCCTGTGTTCACGTCAATGGCTATAAGCGCCTCAGTCGATTCGATGACGATATACCCCCCCGATTTGAGCCATATCTTTTTCTGGACGGCCCGGGAAATCTCCATCTCAATGCCGTAATAATCAAAAATAGGCTCAGCCCCATCATAGAGTTCTACCGAATACCTCAACCCCGGGGCAAAGGTGTCGATAAACTCCATCACAAGGTTGTATTCCTCCGCCGAGTCGATGATGAGCCGGTCCACTTCCCTGGCGAAGAGGTCGCGCACCGATCTGAGCGATATGGAGAGTTCCCTGTAAAGGAGACAAGGTCCTGTGGATCTTGCCATCTTCTCCTGAATGCCGTTCCAGAGCTTCAGGAGGAAATCCATCTCGGATTTCAGTTTGCTTCTGTCCGCCCCCTCACTCGCCGTTCTGACAATGAAACCCGTCTGACCCTGTCGCAGTTCCAGGACCATGCTCTTGAGCCTTTCCCGTTCCACCGGTTCCTCGATCTTTCTGGAAACCCCGATATGGTTGACGGTAGGCAGAAGGACCAGATGCCTTCCCGGAAGGGACACATAGGACGTGAGGCGCGCCCCTTTCGTCCCCAGGGGCTCCTTGGATATCTGAACCATGATGTCCTGCCCTTCGCGAAGGAGCTCCTCTACGGTCAGGGAGGGTACGGGAACATCGTTTTCGCGCACTATGCCTTCCCTCATGGAAGCCGGGGACTCCTCTCCGGTGTGGTCCCGGAGGTCCCGGAGCATCAACCGCTCCAGGTCCATCAGGTCCTGGTGGATGTCCGAAACATAAAGGAACGCGCTTCGATCAAGGCCGATATCGACAAAGGCCGCCTGCATCCCCGGAAGCACCCTCACGACCCTTCCCCGATAGATGTTTCCCATGAGCTCCTGGCCGGTCTTCCTCTCGATATGGAGTTCTACGACCACTCCGTTTTCCACGAGAGCAACTCGGGTTTCATAGGCTCTTGCATGGATAATGAGTTCATTGGCCATCGTAATTCCTCACTGGTGTCAGAGGTCAAGCTCTTCGCCGGGTGACCTGACGTCGTATGCTATTACAGAACCTGTTTCGTTTTCAATACCCTCACGCCCTTCATCTCTTCTTCCCCTAGATGGAACACCTCCCTGACGATATCGGCGGGTCTGGGTTCAGGTCCGGCACCTCGGCCGAGCACCAGGTTCACTTCATGAGATCCGGAGAAGCTTATGGAGAGCACGATTGACCTGGCATCGATCACCTGTTTTTCCCCATCCCTGCTAATTCGAACAACGGGGAAAGACTCGGACTCCTGGAACTTCTTGAGGTTCCCCTCCTGCGGCGGGGCCCCGTCCCATCTCACCTGATAGTGGGTTGCCCTGATGGCAGATTTTCCTTGGTCCTCCGTCACATCCGCCACGGTGGTGATCCTGATGCCCGGCGGAAGCTGGGCATTCAACCGCTCCAGGATCTTCGGAGGGGAGAGGGTTTCATGCAACCGAATCTCCAGCGATTCATCGAGACTCTCCACGCCAACAGGCAAGGCCGAATAGAAGGAGATTCTGGGCATAGGATGGTATCCCTTTGAGTAGACCATTTTTAGCCCACCCCTCCTGAAGGCCCTCGAAAAAAGCCTGACCACTTCCAGGTGGCTCAGGTGCCTGGCCTTTCCCAGCTTGGAGAAACGGATCCGGTATCTCCTCTCCCCTGAGGAGTGGGGATCGGGAAGGGCAGTGACCGAGGCCGGGGGAGACACCCACTCCCGATGCAGCACGGGTCGGATCTCACGGTGATCGCAGACGCCGCACTCAAGGCATCCCTCTCGGCAATCTGCGGTCGGTCGGCCTTCCAGCGACTTCTCCCATTCCCTTCGGAGAAAGTCCCTCGTCACCCCGCAGTCGATGTGGTCCCAGGGGAAGGCCTCCTCCGGAGACCTCTCTCGATGAAGATAGAAACGGGGGTCCGGTCCGCGCCCCCTGAATGAGTCACGCCAGATATCCACCTTGAAATGCTCGCTCCAGGCATCGAAGCGCGCTCCCCGTTGCCACGCCTCCACCAGGACCGGTGCCAGCCTGCGATCGCCCCTGGAAAAAACACCCTCCAGCCAGCTCATTTCCGGGAGGTTCCATTTGACATGGATTCGGCTGTGGGCCAGGGCATTGCGGACTTTCTGGATGCGCCTCAGGCTCTCTTCCAGCGTAATCTGCGGCGCCCACATGAACGGGGTGTGAGACTTGGGCACAAAGGTGGCGATGCTCACGTTCAGTTTCGGGCGCTTTCCGCGGGATCGACATATACCCGCCACCTCACGCGCCAGCGCGACGATATCCTGAATATCCTCTTCTTGCTCTTGGGGAAGGCCGATCATGAAGTAGAGCTTGATGAGATTCCAGCCTGCTCCATACACCTCCCGCGCCATGTCCAGAATCTCTTGATTGGTAAGCCCCTTGTTGATCACCCTCCTCAACCTGTCGTTTCCCGCTTCTGCCGCCAGCGTGAAGCCCGTCTTCCTCACCCGTTTGAGTTCCTCAAACCAGAGCCGATCCAGACTGTCCACCCGCAGGGAAGGGAGACTGACGGCGACCTTCTGGGCGGAAAACCGATCCATCAACGCCCTCAGAAGAGGGCTGATGCAACTGTAGTCTCCCGTGCTCAGGGAGAGGAGAGACAGTTCGTCATACCCCGTGAGCCTGAGGCTGTCTTCTGCGCTTTCCATCACCGATTGAGGGCTTCGTTCTCTTACGGGTCTATAGATCATCCCCGCCTGACAGAACCGGCAACCTCTCGTGCACCCTCGGCAGACCTCCAGGCTGAGCCGATCATGCACCAGTTCCACGTAAGGCACGACTTGGGAGACCGGCAAGGGCGACCGGTTGAGGTCGGGCAAGATCGCCTTTCTGACCTTCTCATGACCCGGACGCATGGGCTCTAGCCGCTCAGGGGTTCCATTCGATGCATATTCGACCTTGAAGAAGCCGGGAACATAGACCCCGTCCAGATCGGCCAGGTCATGAAGGATATCCCCTTTTCTGGGCCTACCCCGTCTCTTCCTGTCCCTGACAACCTGACAGATCTCCACGGCAGCAACCTCACCGTCCCCGATCAGGATCGCGTCAAAGAGGGGTGCCACCGGTTCAGGGTTGAAACACGCGGGGCCCCCGGCAATGACCAGGGGATGGGAGGGACCTCTCTCCTCAGACAGAAAGGGAATCCCGGACAGTTCCAGGATGGTCAGAATATTGGTGAACGTCAGTTCGTGCTGGAGACTGAACCCCAGGATATCAAAGGCCCCCAGCGGCCTCTCGGACTCGATCGCCCGCATGGGAAGGCGTCTGGATCTCAGCGCTCTTTCCAAATCCACCCACGGAGAGAACACCCTTTCCGCGGCGATCCATTCGTGGCTGTTCAGGATCCCGTAAAGGATCTTGAGCCCCAGGTGGGACATGCCCACTTCGTACACGTCCGGGAAGGCGAGGGCAATGGAAATCTCGACCTTCGATAGATCCTTCCGAATGGAATGGACCTCCTCGCCGATGTATCGACCGGGACGCCGGAGAGCGGAAAACCACGTCTCGTCCCATATGCTCATTCTTCCTCCTCGGTCGATGATGGCAGGGAAATGGTGATTTCCGCGCCCCCATCCGGGTGGTTCTTGCCGGTGGCGGCTCCCCGGAGTCCCTCTGCAATCCGCTTGACGATAGCCAGACCCAGACCTGTACCCCCATCCTTCGTGGTGAAAAAGGGGGTGAACAGATGGCCGAGAGCTCGATCGCTGAATCCCTCCCCGGTGTCCCGGATGGTGATCCTCACCTGATCCTCGTCGCTCCCTGTCGCATCCCCGGATCGCACCCTTTCGCTGCTGATGTGAAGCTGACCGCCCTCAGGCATCGCCTCGCATGCGTTCAGGAGGAGATTCCAGAGGATCTGCCGGATCTGCTCAGGATCGGATTCCATGTAAATGGGGACCGAAAACCTCGTCGCCACAAGGATCTTCTCCGTCCACGGACCCCGATTCCTGAAAAGAGTCAGGGTCTCCGTCATCAGATGATTCAGTTCGAACCGCTCCACATTGACCTGTTTGGGCCTGGCGAACAGAAGGAAGTCGCTGACCAGCGTGTTCAGCCGCCCGATTTCCCTAAGGATAATCTCCATGAGCCGACTGCTCACTTCGCTCTTCTCCAGATCATCCTTGAGCATCTGAATAGAGCCACTGATGGAAGCCAGGGGGTTTCTAACCTCGTGGGCGATACCCGCTGCAAGTTCTCCAATAAGGGCCAGCCCTTCCACTCTCTTCATCTCCTCCTCGATCTCTTTCATCTCCGTCAGATCTTGAATGAACAGGATCTCCCCCTTCTGTCCGACCTCCGGCAGACTGAGGGGAGAGAGGGAACACCGAAGAAACAACCTTTTGCCATCCACCCTATCATAGGTCAGATCGATAAATTTGGGTGCCCTCCTGGCCCTCGGCAAAGGCGCGCCGGATTTCCCCGCCAGGTAGGGATCCAGAAAGGGGAGGACTTCGGAAACCCTGCGGCCGATGGCCCCTCCGGCCTGAAGCCCAAACATCTCCTCAGCGGCCGGGTTAAAGAGGATAATCTTTCTTTCACTGTCCAGGGTGATCAATCCAGAGGTGATGCTGTGGATAATCCACTCGTTCAGGGCCTCCAGTTTGACGATGTCATCCTGTTTGGCCTGTAGCTCAACCCGGCTTCTTCTGGCCTGCTCGGAGGGGTAACTGCTCAGAAAGGCAACCACGTAGAATGCGGCAATGTTCACGACAATCATGTAGAAAATGTAGGGGCTCTGGTACACGCCGCCTGAGCCCAGGGGACTACCGATAGGCCGGATGAGCCCGTAGTAGTGGAGGTCCAGAAGCAAGCCATAAAGGATGCTACTGCTGGAGGCGATGATCATCCCGCCCTTCCGGTAGAGCAGGATGCTGCCGTTGATGATGGTGAGGATGTAGAGAAAGGAAAAAATGCTCTCGATGCCGCCGGTGACAAACACGATGGCCGAGACAAGAAAGGTATCTGAGAGGAGTTGCAGATACGCGAATTTGACCAGGTCCCTGAAGACCTTCAGCAGGAGGATGTAGACGACCGTGAGGAAATAGATGCCCCCAATGAGGACGTAGTGAGCCGTCTGGATGTCACCGAAGTAAGTCTTCGTCTCTCTCACCTGCATAAAGACGGACGCTCCCAGGAGAAGAGAGACGAAGAGCACCCTCAAGAACATCAGCCTTTGAAGGCGCCCTGATAGCTCTGCCTGCGGGATATTCAGGTCAGGATTGACCATGTTGTGAGGTTTAGCCCATGGCGGCAGCCATCTGGAAGATGGGCAGGTACATGGCGATCACCAGCCCGCCGATGCTGCCACCGAGGAAAAGCATGAGCAGAGGTTCCAGCATGGAAGTGAGAGCCCCCACCGCGGCGTCGACCTCATCGTCATAGAAGTCGGCGATCTTCTCCAGCATGGTATCCAGGGCGCCCGTAGCCTCCCCCACGGCAATCATCTGGATCACCATCCCCGGAAAGATTTCATTCTCCGACAACGGCTCGGCGATGGTCTGTCCCTCGGCGATGCTGCCCCGGACTTCGTAGATGATCTCCTCGATGATGACATTGCCCGAGGTCTTGGCCACGATTTCCAGCGCGTCCAGGATGGGCACACCGCTCGAAAGCATGGTCCCCAGGGTCCTCGTGAATCGTGCCACGGCCGTCTTTTTGAGAAGGTCTCCGAATACGGGCAGTTTCAGGAAGAGGGCGTCCGTGGTCTTTCTCCCCCCTGTGGAGTTCCTGTACTTCTTGAATGCGTAGACCATAGCACCAAGGGCGAGGAGCACCCAGTGAATATTACCCTTCAAGAACCGGCTCATGTTGACCACGATCTGGGTGGGCACCGGCAGGGCCTTCCCGAAACCCCTGAACATGTCTTCAAACACGGGGATGACGAAAATCAGAATGACACTGATCACGATGATGGCAATGGCCACCACCACGATGGGATACGTCATTGCCCCCTTGATCTGGCCTTTGAGCTTTTCTGCCTTTTCGATGAAACCGGCAAGACGCCTCAGAATCGTGTCCAGAATACCACCCACCTCTCCGGCTGCCACCAGATTGACGAAGAGGCTGTCAAAGACTTCAGGGTGTTTCTTGAGGCCTTCGGCCAAGGTGGAGCCGCCCTC
>JAFGPH010000126.1 GCA_016926135.1 Deltaproteobacteria bacterium | reverse complement strand
TGACGGCATCGCACTCCTCTTTGGTGAGCCCGATCTCCTTGGCCACGTTCTCGGCGGTCTGGACCATCTTGAACCCGGCGTTGGGATCGCGGTTGAAGTTGTCCATCATCCAGTTCTCTGATATCACCTCCCCGCCCGGTCCCATGGGGTTGGGCCATACGGTGTGGGGGCCGTTGGAGCAGCGGTCGGCCATGAGGGCATAACCGGTCTCATAGGTCCCTGCCTCGACGTTCACGGCGGCCAGATGGATGCAGGTGGTGGAGGTGGTGCACGCCTGGTTCACCATAAGGGCAGGCAGGGGCTTGGCATTGTCCACCATCATGGCGGCCGCCCAGGTGTGACTGTAGAACAGATGAAGCTGCGCGATGGTAACCCCGTAGTAGAGATAGTCCACCACCGTGGGGTCCAGTTTCCTGCTGAGCCACCAGTTCCTGGCCGTTTTGGCGGCCAGTGCAATGGCGTTTTCATTGGCCATGCTGCCCTGCCACCGGGAAAAGGGGGAAGAGTAATAACCCTTGTACGGTATGAATGCTTTCGTCAACATTTCCACATCCTCCAATGTAGGTTTAGATTTTGCAGGAGACTCACTTCTGGTCAGCCCACTTGCCGTACTTCTCCCTCAGGATACGGTGCAGGATCTTCCCTGTGGGCGTCCTCGGCATCTCTTCATCCTTGATGAAATCCAGGGTCTTGGGGCGTTTGAAACCGGCAATCTTCCCTTTGGTGAACTCGATGATCTCCTTGGCCAGTTCCTCGCTCGGTTCGAAGCCCTGATGGAGCACCACGATCGCCTTGACCGCCTCGCCCCACTTGGGGTCCGGCAGGCCGATGACGGCCACGTCTCTCACGGCGTTGTGGGCTCCTACAACGCCTTCCACCTCGGAGGGGTAGACGTTCTCCCCGCCGGTGATGATCATGTTCGCCTTTCTGTCCACCAGCGCATAGTAACCGTCTTCGTCACGCCTGACCATGTCGCCGGCAGAGGACCATTCACCGAAGAAGGCCTGTTTGCTTTTCTCCGGCTCCTTGAGGTATTCCTTGAAGAGCATGGGGGTTCGGTAGAAGAGTTCGCCCACCTCTCCATCCGGCACCTCGTTCCTATTTTCGTCCAGGATCTTGATCCTGTCGGTGCCGAAGATCTCCTTGCCGATGGAGCCTAGCTTCTTGAACTGGTCTTCCGGCCGGAGCAGGGTTACCAGCCCGCCTTCCGTGCTTCCGTAAGCCTCCCAGAGTTCGCCGTTTTTGAAGTACTCCATGATGGCGAGTTTGGTTTCCTTCCGGGCAGGGGCTGAGGAGATCAGGAGCTGGCGAATGGAAGAGACGTCGATGCTGTTCTTCACATCCTCGGGCAGGGACAGCATCATGATGTAGTGGGTTGGGACCAGGGAGGTGAAGGTGATCTTGTACTTGTCGATGGTCTTCAAGAGGTCCACCGGGTCGAAGCTCACCATGTTGTACACAAAAACAGGGGCCGACACGAGGGTGTAAGGGAAGGAATAGAAGATGGAGTTCACATGGCACATGGGCATGACCAGCATGACCTTGTCCGTCGGGCGAATGCCCATGTTGATGTCGTTCAGGTAGTACTGTGCCATGTAACTCTCGTGGGTCCGGATCACCCCTTTGGGCCTTCCGGTGGTCCCGGAGGTGTACATGATCGTCCAGGTGTCATCCCCGTCCACCTCGTAATCCGGTTCCTTGTTGGATGATTTCTTGAGCCACTCTTCGTAGTGGATGTACCCTGCCGGGGCCGGGCCGTCACCCATGTAGATGTAATTGTCCTTGGGCACGGGCAGCTTGTCTTTAATGCCGTCGATCATCTCCACAAAGGGTTTCTCCACGATGAAGGCCTTGCACTCGGAGTGGTTTACGATGTACTGAATTTCCGGTGGAGCCAGCCTGAACATGACCGGAACGATGGCCTGGCCGCCCTTGGCGCAGCCTGCATAGATGTCCATCCACTCTCCCCGGTTGAAGGCGATCACGGCAAAGGTGTCCTTGTGTTTCACGCCCATGTCGAGGAGGCCGTTGGCCAGCCTGCAAGCCCTGTCGTTCCACTCCTTGAAGGTGTATTCCTGGAACTTGTCCTGCCATCCCAGTTTGTCCGGATAGTTGATGGCGCTCATTTTCAATACGATTCCCGCATGCATCCATCTGCTTGACAACATGTTACGAACCTCCTTTCAAAACGGTTGAAGACCTTGTCGCTGTTCACACTAGGGTCATCAGGGTTTCTTTCAACAGGAAAAGGCTCACGGGATCCGGCGTTCCCTTCATGCCGCTGCGGATGCCACAATCTCCGTGATGTCCATCACCTTGATCTTGCCGCGCTCGTCCTTGGGGATAGCCTTGGCGCCTTTTCTCAGGTTGTCCTTGCAGGCTGCGCACCCTGAGACGATCACCTCGGCCCCCACGGCCAAGGCATCCCGCACCCTCTCCGCGGCCATCTGGACGGCCATCTCGGGGTTATTGGCCGACACGCCGCCGCCGCCGCCGCAGCAACGGGCCTGGAGTCTGTTCCTGGCCATCTCCACGTAATCTACCCCGGGGATGGCCTTGAGGATGTTCCGCGGCTCCTCAAAAATCTGGAAGGCCCGGCCCAGGTCGCACGGGTCGTGGTAGGTCACCTTTTGAGATTCCACACCCTTCAATGTGAGTTTTCCTTCCTTGATCAGTTTCTCGATGTAGTGGACCGAATGATAGACCTCGATCCCCAAATCGCCCAACACCTCGGGATAGATCTTTTTGAAGGTTTTGTAGCAGCCGGCACAGGGGGTGACGAGTTCCCTGGCGCCCGTGGCCTTGATTCTCTCGAGGGTCTTCCCCGCATGGCGTTCGAACTCATCGGACCCCATGAGGAAGATCGGGAAGCCGCAGCAGCCCTCTTCGGTCGAAAGGGTCGTGTAATCCACCCTGGCCGCATCCAGGGGCTTGATGAGGCTGGGCACCATCTTCATGTCCAGGTAACTGGGGACGCATCCCATAAAGAGAAGGGTCTCAGCCTTCGGCTTCAACTCCCCTTTCTTGGCCTTTTCCTTGAGGGCCGGCGGATAGATGGAGATTCTCTCCGCCTTGGCGCTGGCATAGACGTTCCCCGTCTTGATGATGTTCTCCCTCACGCCGAGCACCGCATCGGGCACGAGCCCGGCCTTGTACATCTTTTTCCTCACCCCCTCCACGATCTCGTCCACCTTGATGCGGGCCGGGCAGAAATAGGTGCAGGCCTGGCAGGTAGTGCAGCTGTAAAAGGCCTCCGCGAGATCCCGGGTGGGCTCGATGCTGCCGTTAAGCAGATAGAAGGCAAGGGCGTTTCGGCCTCGGGCATTTCTGGACTCCCTCTGGGTAACGCTGAAGGTGGGGCAGCCGAGCCGGCAGAAGCCGCAGTGGATGCAGGCGAGGATCTCGTTGTCTACCTCCTTGCCGTAGGAGTTGACGCCGTCCGGGTTATCCACCAGAGGCTGGAAGGCAAAGAAGTCATAGAGGTCCGGCTTCTTTCCCTTTTCAAGGCCCATTTTCCCGGGGTTCAAGATCCCGTCCGGGTCCAGGGCCTGCTTGATCTTTCGCATCACCTCGAAGGCGGGGCCGAGCTGGAGTTCGATGTGGGGAGCGCGCGTAAGCCCGGTGCCGTGCTCGGCGCTGAGGGTTCCCTTCATCTCGAGGGCGGTCTTCACCAATTCTTCGGCAGCGGGTTTGAGGCGGTTCCAGTCGTCCCTGCTCCTCACGTCGCACACGAAGGTGGTGTGCACATTGCCGTCTCCCACGTGTCCGAAGGTGGCGATGATGATGTTGTATTTCTCAGAGATGGCCTGCGCACGCCGGATCGTCTCCGGAATCTTGGTGGAGGGGACACCCAGGTCCTCTGCGATGGCCACCAGCCGGTTTCCGGGCTTGATCCGTGAAAGGGTGGGCACCAGACCGCCCCTGGCCCTCATCATCTCCTCCCTGCGGGCGGGCGCGTCGGTCCATTCATATTCCAGTACATTGTATTTCTTGCAGATCTCCCCGATCCGGTCCATGTCCCGGACCACCACATCCTTTGCCCCGTCTGCCTCCATGATCAGCAAGGCCTCGATCTTGCTCACGTCTTTTCCCAGGGCCTTCTCCACAACCTTGATGCTGAACTTGTCCATGATCTCGCAGCCGGCCAGCTTGATCCCCGAGGTGGTCACCTCCGTGACCGCATCGCCTGCCTTGTTGATGTCCGAGAATACGGCAAGTGCGAGGGCGCCGTATTCCGGTTTCGGTTCCAGCTTGCAGATGATCTCGGTAACAATCCCCAGGGTCCCCTCTGCCGCGCAAAAGAGGCGGGTGAGGTCATAGCCAAGAGAGGTCTTGGGCGTGATGCCTCCGGTCTCGATGATGGTCCCGTCCGCAAGAACCACTTTGAGGCCCTTGATGTAATCCTTGGTGGTGCCGTACTTAACGGCCCTGTGGCCACTTGCATTGGTGGAAACCATACCGCCGATCGAGGCAATGACCTCACTCCCCGGGTTGGGCGGGAACATGAGCCCCTCCCTGCCGAGGACGGTATTGAGCTGCATGCAGATGACTCCGGGTTCCACCCTGGCGTAGAAATCCTTCTTGTTGATCTCCAGGATCTTGTTCATCAGGTGAACGTCCAGCAGGATACCTCCTCGCACGGGCAGAACGGCCCCCGTGGTGCTTGTGCCGGAGCCGCGGGGGGTCACCGGGACTTTGTCCCTGTGGGCCAGTTTCATGATGGCCGAAACCTGTTCCGTGGTTCGGGCAAAGACTACCGCCTCCGGAATGCCTTGATGGACGGACATATCTCTTGAATTGCAGAGGCACTCGATGCGATCCGTAAAGATTTGATCCGGGCCGACAATCTGGGCAATCTCATCAAAAATACTCATGTCCTGACCTCCCTTGGTCCGAGTGGTGAATTGAACAAGATCTCCTCCATGTGCTGGTGATGGCTACTATTTAGCTACAAAGTGACTATAAAAAACAACGGTTCAGGTTGTCAAGCAGAAAGATGGCCGACAATGAGGTCATGAGATCTCCACGTGGCGATTTGGAGAACCGGGGCTTTCGTGGTTTGATCTTGAGTCCTTTTGGGAATATGATGGCGTTGGATCTAAAGGCCTCCGGGTTCTCCGTTGTATTCTACCATTTGCGGGGAGCGGGGTAAAGGGGCACTGAGAAGGAGTAAGTCCATGACCTATGACGTCGTCATTGTGGGTGCAGGTCCTGCCGGCATATTCACGGCACTTACCCTGGCAGAGTCCGGGGTGGACTCGGTGTTGCTCCTGGAAAAGGGAAAGGCCCTCCGGGTTCGAGAGCGGACAAACCCCGAGGAGATGCTGTGCGGCTGGGGAGGGGCCGGGGCCTTCAGCGATGGAAAACTCACCCTTTCGCCGGACGTCGGCGGATTTCTGGGCGAGTTCATGGATCATCGTTCCCTCTATACCCTGCTGCGAGAGGCCGACGAGATATGGGTTCATCACGGGGCACCCCACCGGATCTACGGGGATGACTCTTCCGCACTCCAGGACCTCGCCGATCGGGCCAGACTGGCAGGACTGGACTTCATCCCCGCCCGCATCCGACATATCGGCACGGAAAACTGCCGGGTCATCCTGGACCGGCTGCGAAGATCCATGGAGGGGAAGGTGGAGATGCGCACCGACTGCGAGGTGGCGTATCTCGTGGCCGAGGGAGGCACGATCAGGGGCGTGAGGCTCTTGGGAGGTGATGTGGTCCAGGGCCGCCATGTCGTGGCGGCCCCCGGCCGA
This sequence comes from Deltaproteobacteria bacterium, assembly GCA_016926135.1. The sequence continues at coordinate 1,406 of JAFGPH010000126.1, read as the reverse complement.
TCAGGGTCGAGCTGGATGAAACAGCGGGCTCAAGACCTGGGCCTCAGGACTGCGGCAAGCCCGGTGGACATCGGTGTGAGGGTGGAGTTGCCCGCGCCTGTGCTCAGGGAGATCAGCGACATCACCTATGAGTCAAAATTCATTTACCATTCCAAGACCTTCGAGGACAGGGTCCGCACCTTCTGCATGAATCCCTACGGAGAGGTCGTCATGGAAAAGCACGCCGACATCATCACCGTGAACGGCCACAGCTATGCAGAGAAGAGGGGGGAGAACACCAATTTCGCCATCCTGGTGAGCAGCGCTTTCACAGAGCCCTTTGATGACCCGATTGCCTACGGTCTGCACATTGCGAGGCTGGCGAACCTATTGGGCGGGGGGGCTATCGTCCAGAGGTTGGGGGACCTCCTTGCAGGAAGGCGCAGCAACAGGCAACGCATGGACCGATGCCTCACCCGTCCCACCCTTTCCGCTGCGACACCCGGGGATCTCAGCTTCGTCTTCCCCTACCGGCACCTCCAGAGCGTCATTGAAATGCTCCAGGCCCTGGAGAAACTGGCGCCCGGCGTATACGCCAGGGACACACTCCTCTATGGTGTAGAGGTGAAACTCTATTCCAACAGGGTCCAGGTTTCCTGCGAACTGGAGACGGAGGTGAAGAACCTCTTTGCCATCGGCGACGGCGCGGGGATCACACGGGGCCTGCTCCAGGCCTCCGCCAGCGGCATCCTGGCCGGGCGGACGATTGCGGTAAGAATGAAAGGGGGTACTTAGCGGCTGCGGGAGAACATGCCCCTCATCTCCATCCTTTCAAGCCACCTGAACGAACCCCTGATCTGGCTGAGCCATCCGGCGGTGTAAATGTAATTGACCATGATGCCGCATGAGTCCTGCAGCCCGCGCAGGGACGGGTTGCCCAGGAAATTCACGTTCTTTCTGGAAACGCTCGCACCGTTTTCCAGGTGGAAGTTGGCGACCGGGTTCAGCGGTTTGCCCTCCCGGTTCTTCTCTCTTGAAATGTACTGATACGCCATCTTTACCAGGGGGTCCCGGAGGGCCTTCTTCAGGTCTTCGTTCTCCGCCCACATTTCGCCCGAGAGCATCGAAAGGAGGGCTTTGCTGAACTGCCCCTTTTCGTTATCCTCCTCAATGGCGTCCTGGAGGACCCTCCGCGCCTGCCTGCTTGAGAAGAAGGACTGGACATCTCGCGTTTTCAGGACGAAGGCCTGATCCTTTCCCTCCAGGATCGGTTTCAGATAGCTCTTCCAGAAGCCGGGGAGGGGACTCAGGGTGGCGAAAGTGGCGATCTGTTCCCTTTCCTTTCTCAAATAATCGACCACCCTGCCGATGAGCATCTTTCCCAGGCGTAGACCGGCCAGGCCGTGCTGGGTATTGTTGATGGAGTA
>JAFGPH010000125.1 GCA_016926135.1 Deltaproteobacteria bacterium | reverse complement strand
TCAAGCTTCCCCATCACCTCTTCGACCGGGGTGTTCAGGATCAGGTCGCCCAGCCCCTTTGCACTCGCCTCCCGGGCAAGCTCCCACAGCCTGCGGTCCACCTGGAACACCTTATTGTCAAACCCCCTGAACATGTTCTGGAATTCAGGACTCTCCGAGCTCAGGCCAAAGGGCTTCACCAGGTCCTCGAGCAGCAGGAAGGCCGCGTAAGAGACGTTCATCCCGAGAAAGTGGATTTCCCACATTCGACGGTTGGTGCTGATCATATCCCAGAGATGATGGATAAGATCGATATTGGACGCCTTGTCCAGGTCAACGGCTTTCAGTTTGTCGTACATGCCCACGAGTTCCTCTCGCTGTTTGGCCCATATGCCGTCAAAGTCTTCAATCCAGGGGATTAAGGCATCCTTGAACTTGGCCGTGCGCTGCTCCACCTCGGCCTCGTCCCGAACAATCCGCATGCCGATGTATGTCGCACCCTCATGATCCCTGAAGGTAAACCCTTTGTATCGGGGCATGCTGAGAACTTCAGCAGAGTACTGCGACCCATGGCCACAGTGCCGGATCCAGAACCAGGCATACATGGGCGTTAACAGAGGCACACTGTGCGTCCCGTCAAAGAACCACGAATTGAGTTCCGGCAGGTCCACCTCTTCATTGAAGTCAAACCCGGGTATGGCATCCCATAATCTCACCATGTCCTGTTTACTCTCTCCCATGTTTCCCCTCCTTTTTGACCCTCGAACAAGTTTGCGTTCTCAACCCCCTTGCCAATCCCTTCCTTCCATTCAGGGAGTCCCTCCCTGAATGGAAAACTTCAGGTTCCACCCCATGCGAACCCTTCAGGTCAAAATCCTCGAAGCTTCTTTGCGATCAGGTCGGCAATGTGGCTGGCCGCCGATTCCTTTTTCTTTGCCGCCACCTTCGCGGGTCGGGTCTGAAGCCAGAACAGGCTCCCGGGAAACGGCAGATCCCGATCAATAGCCCACTCCATATCCTGCGGACCATTCAGGGTTTTCTCCGCAGACCTGGCTACCCTGGCAATTTCAACGATCTCCTCATCACTGATACAGGGCATGCCCCGCATGTGGGCAGGGACATCGGCCCAATCAGCGCCATCTTCCGTGTAAACCACACACTTGCTCTTGTTGCCCACATGCCTTGCCGCAATCTCCAGGGTCTCCTTGTCAATCACAAACCCGTCCACACTCTCGGCCCCGCTCACCACCCCTTCTCCCAGGCCCCAATTTGCCTCCAGGATAATCTTGGACTCATCCCCGTCCACGGGGTTCACCGTAAAAGCAATCCCCGAGGCGCGGGCATTGACCATTTTGGGGATCGCTACACCCAACTCATCCCCAAGGATGGAAAAGCCTTTGTTCGCTCGGAAAGCAATAGCCCGAGAGGTATAGGCACTGGCCCAGACTTTCTTCACCTTCTCCAGCAGATCTTCTTGCCCTTTCACATTGAGATACGTCTCGAACATGCCGGGGCGACTTTCCGTACCCGCGGATCTGACCGAGACGGCCGGGTTGCTTATTCCCAAACGATGCGACAGTTCGTCATAGTAATCATTGATCTGGGATCCGATCTCCTGAGGGATTTCTCTGGACTCAATCATGTCTCGGAGGGTTTGACTGATTTCCTCGAACACAGCAATGCCCTCACCCTTGAGATCTCCAAACTTCTGGACATAGCGTTCCATTTCCTCGATAAGGCCGGACTCCTTCACAAATAGTCGGTACACGTCAAGGGAGAGAGCAAAGCCCGGGGGAACGGCCAGACCCATTCGCGTCATCTGCCCAAGGTTGGCGCATTTTTTGCCCACCATGTCATTGTGCTCCTGACCTAACTCCTCAAACCAGTGTATGAGTTTTTGGTCGATCATGTGGCCCCCTCCATAGGCGTATTGTAGGAAAAATCTTCCTCAGGTTCATTGGGCGGCAATAGGGCAAAACATTTGCTTCCCCTGTCTCATTCTCGGTAGAGGAGGAGGGAAGACAGAGACTCTTTACAGTCGCAATCGGAGATTATGGGAACCGGTTTAAACCGATGCATCGGCGAGATCATTGCATCCCTGCAAGCAATCAATTCGCCCTGCGTTTTCAGGAGATGGCATTTCCGAAGCCAAGGGCGGGGTGTAAGCGTAATGGGATTTGGCGAAGAAAGGGAACGAGAGTTCATACGCGACCAAGAAACCCTTGGAAAAAGTCGAAAGGAAGTAAAACCCCTCCGGTATCTTTGCTCGTGAAGTGTGCTTTTAAGGGGTGATACCGGATTTCCTCCGAAATTCATTGGTTTGTCAAGGTAAAAAAGTTTATGTGTCTATAAGCACCACTTATGGAATGACGAATAAGATGATGTTTCTTTATCTGAGGATTCCTCACGCAGGCCATGGCCCGTTGTGTCAACGCAGGCAACAGCGGTGCGGGTGAACCCTCATGAAGAAGAACATTATGAAGTCCCTCACCTTGCTCTGTTGCTGTCGCTGCGCGCAAGGCAATATGTTTATACTACCAATATGATCGGGCAATGGGTTGAGTGCAGTTGGGTTTGCGGTGGATCAGATCCGCCCTTGGAGTAACCTCAGTGGTAGCGGTACTCCATTGTTTCCTAATTGTCAACAAAAAAATCCCCCGGTGCATCGCCTGGAGAACTCTTCAATCAATGAGCCAACCATCCCCCGTCGGAGACAAAAACCTGACCCGTGGCATAGGTGGAGGCGTCGGATGCAAGGAAAACCAGAAGCCCTTGAAGCTCATCGATTCGGCCACGTCTTTTCATTGGAGTGAGTGATGATATCCTTATATCCCTGAGATCCCTTTCTTCTCTTGTTTGAACCTCATTCCTGTCTTTACTCAATGATGTGCCTGAATGCCAGGACGGAGCAATGGCATTCACCCGGATACCATACCCGGCATATTCAACAGCGCCCTGTTTCGTGAGACCGATCACGCCATGTTTTGAAGCTATATAATTGACGCGTGGCATCAAGTCCGGATCCAATCCCACAAGTCCCAGGACAGAGGAAAGATTGATAATGCTCCCCCCATGTCCCTGCTTCAACATAACCTCGATTTCTTTTTGCATACACAAAAATACACCCGTCAGATTGATTGAAAGCACCCTGTGCCAGTCCTTGATCGGCATTTCATGGAAACGTGCAGGCTTGGTGATAATCCCTGCGTTGTTGACTGCGATGTTCAGTTGCCCGAATTGGGAAACACTCTCGTCTACCATTCGGGCAACATCCCCAGGGTTGGACACGTCAGCGACAACCTTGAGGACCTTTCTGCCTGTTTTTTTCAGAATTCCTTCCGTCGCATCCAGATGATTTTCATCGATGTCCGAAACGACTACATCCGCCCCGACCTCAGCCAGGGTCTGGGCAAAGCTTCGCCCCAACCCTGACGCGGCTCCTGTGACCAGGGCCACTTTTCCCTCCAAACTGAAAAGATCTTCTAAGGGCATCGCAGTTTTCCTCCAGTTGCGATATTGGCGTCTTCAGAGGTTGACGAATCCTTCATGCATGCCTTGTTTCTGCAAGTGGCTTTCGCATGTGCTTATTTCGGCTTCGGCAATCCAAGGTCTTCAGCGATCGCCTGGTAACAATTCAGACTGGAGCCTCGTCCGATGCCGCCGCCTCCGGTCATAGCTGAAGAACACATGTATAGATTCTTGATGAAGGTGCGGAAACCCCCGGGCATCCCCCTGAAACGTCCGCTCTGAGAGGCCGCCATTGTACCCTCGCACCATGACCCGTCTCTCATGTCCAGATGGGTATCCTGCAGGTCTACGGGGGTAATAACGCGAGACCCGATGACATTGTCTCTTGTCATATTGGGGGCATATTCCGCCCATTGCTGAATCAGGGAGGCGAGAAATTCATCTGCCATCTGGCGCCACTCCCGCCTGGAATAGAAAGGGGCAGGGCAGGAGTATTCCTCAAACAGGACGGTATGTTTTCCTTCCGGTGCTCGAGAGGGATCCCAAATGGTGTCTGGAGCAGTCAAACAGAAGAACTTGGAGCCCATCCCCAAAAGAAAGAGTTCATGCATGTATTTGTTTTCCATATACGCCAGATCCTTTGGTGCCCAATAGGTGCGCGGCGTGGCATTGATATCCGGGTTGGAATTTGCGACTTTGTATTGGGGAAGCTCATGAACCGCCAGAGTTCCCCAAAACACATGACCCCTATCATAAAGATTGGCCTCAAGCCTACGTTTCATCTCACTATTGACAAGCTTTTTGTCGATCAGGCGAAGAAAAAGTTGGGGCGTTCCAATATCACCTACCACCAATTGTCTGGCCGCAATTTCGGTGCCGTCAGTGAGTCGTATCCCTTTGGCCTTGTCGTTTTCTATAATGAGTTTGTCCACGTCTGAATTGATGAAATATTCCACGCCCAGTTTTTTACCTGCTGAAACGAGGGCATCCGTGATGGCCTGTGATGCGCCCTTGGCAACAGCAGCAGGCTCCCACCCGAGCACCAGATGGATATTGGCGATGATGAGCGCAAGGCCGGGCACATCGTCGGGAAAGATACCCCCCGAGGTCAAGAATCCTCTGAGAGCCAGTATCCTGAGCTCAGGGCTCTCGAAAAAATAGTGCGCAATCTGCTTGCAAGTCATGAATTGCATGGATGGATCCAGGGCGCTTTTGGGATCGGACAGGAGCTCTTCCAGGGCATCAGGGATCCCCCAGGGAGTCGGTAATGAGTATCTATGCCTACGAAATGCGGGTCGCCATCTCTCATCGTATATTTTGGTTAGATGAAGATATGTTTCTGCGTCGGCCTTTGAAAAACGGGCGATCTGCTCATGCGTCTTTTGGGTGTTGACCTCACTGAACTTTGTCTCCCCCGTTATCGGGTTCACGACGGGAAAAGCGGCATAACTCACATAGGCGGTTTCATCATCAAAGACAATGGCTTCATTGGTATCCGGAAACGTATATTCCAGTCCCTCCTCCCGAAGATTGAATTCCTTGTAAGCATGATGGGCATAGAATCGCGTCCAATTGGCACAAAAATTCATCCGAAACCCCGGCGCTGGGCCATCTTCCGTCACAGCACCTCCGCCCAGATGATCCAGTCGCTCGAACACCCCGACCTTCATCCCTGCCTTTGCCAGGTAGGGAGCAATGATCGTCCCATGGTGCCCTCCTCCGATAACAACCGCGTCATAGACTTTGTCCGCCATTTTGTTCCCTCCCTCATCAATCTGCAGTTGGTGCTCACAAGGAATCAGCGGGGATTCCACCATCCATCCTTGCTTGTCACAAGTGGCTGGAAAACCGAGCGTATTGAAAATCATTCATAGGGGTGTCTGTTTGACAAGACAAATCAAAAAAACTAAAATAACTTTAAGAAAAACTAAAATACGCCTGCGAATGCCTTGAAAGCGGTAGCGTTGTGTTGAGGATGCGTGTATGGCTCTCAATGTGAATCAGTTGAGGTCCTTTTACTCTGCGGCAAAGTCAGAGAGCATTACAAAGGCAGCCGAGGACCTGATGGTCACTCCTGCGGCGATAACGTCACAGGTCAAGCAGTTGGAGGAAAACCTGGGCTTGAGGCTTCTGTTCCGGTCGGGAAACGCCATGCGTCTTACCGAGTCAGGTCTGGCGGTTTTTGAGAGGATTCGAAAGATTTTTGAGGATCTTGACAGTCTTGAGCTGCTCATTGCCGATATAAGCAAGGGAAAGTCAGGAGAACTGAGAGTAGGGTGTTCGGAGACGGCCGCCATATATGTCATGCCGGAGCTTATCACAGCCTTCCAATCTCACTATCCCGGGATTAAGGTCATCATCGATCGTGGAACGACCTCTGAAATGGTGAAGAGTGTTCTGGACCACAAGAACGAACTTGTGGTGGCGCGTTATCGCCCCGATGACAAGAGGCTGAAGATGCGGCTGATGGGGCGAAAGGAAATCTCCCTTATCGCTGCCTATGGAAGCGGCCATCTGCCCCGGGGCAGGATTTCAATCGTTGAGCTCGACAGCGTTCCCCTGATAGCGCCCATAAAGGGTTCAGCCACCAGGGACATCATCGTTGAACATCTGAGACAGTTCAAGGTATCTCCGAGAGTCGTCATAGAAACCGCAAGTATCGCCCTGACCAAGAAGCTTGTTCAGCAGGATGAGGGAGTCGGCTTCATGTGCAGGGACGGAGTAGCTGAGGACCTGTCCAAGAAACGCCTCAGGGAGATTCATCTTCTGGAATGCTCGCCTTATATCGAGTATGGAATCGGGTATCTGACCCGGAAAGGTCTCTCCGAAGCGTCACTTTCTTTCATGAGAATGGTGGAAAGACTGAAGAACAAGTGAGAAGAATCGAATTATGACTGCTTCTCCCTGAGCGATTCTTCGAAGTCCCTAAAGAACTTGTCCTTCTCTTTCCAGTCAGGTCCGAAGCTTCTGTCAAAATAGGGGCCGGTTTTTTGCAGGGATTTCAGCCACCACAGCCTCTTTCCACCGCCCCGAACTACTTCTTCGATCAACCCCGGCAAGTCCGTCATCTCCTCTTTTGGCAGGAATGAAGCTGCTCCGAGTTCGATGGATTTCTTGAGTGCCTCCGGGGTCGCTGCGTGGGCCGTGAGCATGACTGTGGGAAAGCCTCTTGAAACGGTATTCTTGAGAAGCTCGAAGCCATTGACCCCCATGATGTCCAGGATAACAACGTCATAGGTATTGTTCATGATCAACTGGAGGCCTGTCTCGAAATCACTGGCCTTGTCCACGCTGCACATGTCAAGGATTTCAGCTACGGTTGTGAGAATGTCGGGTTCGTCATCGACGACCAGAATCCTTTTGCCTTTCAGAGGGCTCTCCGCATTCATTGAACTGTCTCCTCCTTCGTGAAGATCACAAGGTCATCTCATAACAAAGACAGGCAGGCGAGTCAAAGGGAAACGGGCAAACAGGTCTTAAGCAGCGCTTCCCTGAAAAAGCCTCAAGGCGATTTCTGCAACCCTGTCCGTATAAGCCGGGTCATTGATGTGGCAGTCCATGCTGATGAACTCAATGCGAGGTCTGAGATGGTCTCTCAGCGCCTCGATGAACGCCTTTCTCCCTTCCGGATAGTCCAGCTTCCACCCAGGCCTGCCGTACTCCATGAACCCCCCTGCAGGGATCACGACTCCTTCTTTTTCCAGGGCTTCTTTCAACGGTGTGGCATACTTGAGAAAAGACCCTCCAAGGGTGGTTATCGTGATCAGAGGAGCGCTGTCCTCGGCCGGTTCCTCTTCGCTCTCGACCATGCTCGCGACCATCAAGGCGGCTTTTTTGAGGTCCCTTCTTTCAAGACGGTTCATGCCCCAAAGGTCGCAGGTGGCCTGGACCAGCACTACATCGTTAAGGACGTTCTGGGGAGTCACGAAATCCGATACAGCGACCGTGGAAACCAAGACTTTTGTGAGCCCTGTGGGCAGTCCCCTGAAAACTCTGAGGACCAAAGAACTCCCCATGGAGCCGCCGAGCGCAATGACACCGTCAAAAGCACCGTCTTTGAGAATCCCCTGAACAATGCTTTCAGCCCCTTTGGCCATTTCAGCCATGGCCTCTGCCTCGTCGTTGAACGCAAGCAATTCCGCCAGCGTTCGCGAAACGGCTTCAGCCACTTGATGGCTTGGAATGTCTGCCCTGAAAAGAGACTTGCCTGTGGTGCCGATATCCATCACCAGGGTTCTGAGACCATTTCCCTCTATGAGCTTCTTAACAAAGAGCGCCTCAGGTCCCTTAGTATCAAGGGTCGCGATGATGAGAACGGTCTTTTCCTTTTTCATAACGGCACCTCGTGGCCAGGTTTTTCCTTCAGATCCGCGAAAAAAAGTCCGCTACGTCTTTTGCCCACACTTCCGGCTGCTCCATGGCAGCGAAATGCCCACCTTTTGATGGTTCACTGTAATACACGAGATTGTACTGTCGCGCAACAACCAGCGTATTCATGCCGCCAGTACCGGACCAGGTCACGCAGTACTTGGTCATTGGTACCGCTGTTCCAACCGGTCTCAAAAGGTATGGCTGGCCACCGGGTTGCATCCAAGCGCCTATGCAGGTCCTCGACCTCCTGCTGCGTGTACTCAATCCGAAAGGCATCCATATTCATGTCGCCCCATCTCTTTCAACAACAGGGACTCCGGAACGGTTCCGGCCCTCAGGAAGACACATAGGCTACTGAGGCGGAGCGAGCTCGCGAGGAAAGCTCTATTTCTTATCCAGGATATAGAGGGCGCCCTCCGTGGCATCCACTCTGATCCTCTGCCCTGTTTTGACGGTCGATGTTCCGGTGAAGGTATTGACCAGGGTCGGTAACCCGTATTCTCGACCCACAATGGCCGTGTGACTGAGGGTTCCGCCCCTGTCCGATACCACGGCCTTGACCAGTCCGAAGACGGGTGTCCAGGCAGGATTGGTCCCCGGGCAGACCAGGATGTCACCCTTCTGGACCTGATCCAGCTGGCCGTAGCTCATGATGACCCGCGCCGGCCCCTCGGCCACACCGGGAGCTCCGCAGACCCCATAAATGTCGGCCTTCAACTCCGGCCTTACCCTGGGCAGTTCTCCCACAACAATCTTGATGATGATGGCATCCGCCGAGGGCAAGAGGTCCATCCCCACGGCTTCCTGCAAGTTTGCTCTGGTTGTGAATGCAGGAGGGACCGGAGAGAATTTTATCTCCTCCCACCGTTTGCGTCTCCTGTTGGCAATGTACTGCAGCTTGTGAAACTCGGGAGCTCCCAATACCCTCTCCACTTCATCCGGATTGAGGAAAAAGATATCATCCGGTTTGTCCAGGGTCCCGGCTGCGGCCAAACGCCGTCCGATGCCGAGAAAGCCCCGGCGCATGACAGCATGGCAGTACAACTCGCAGTAAAGGTCGTGCTCCTCGCTGTAGGAGCCTGTCTTCCCGCCTAGCATGATGAGAGCCTCAAACCAGGGCTTCTCATCCTTGGGGACTTTCTGCAGCAGGTTGGCGATGGCCTTTTCCCTCTCCTGGGCCAGCTTTTTCGTCATCCCATCAAGGTCGTAATCACCGCCCTTCTTGATAAAGGCCTTGATGGGCGATATCAATGTAGAAGGATCTTCAAGCCAATAGGGTTCGTCGAGATCCATCATGCGAACCATTCTCCACCCATCTACCGCCAGAAAACTATGCAATTTCTTGAGCCACTCCTTGCCTGCTTTGTTCTGATCAATCTTCCCCATCACCTCTTCGACGGGGGTGTTCATGATCAGGTCTCCCAACCCCATCGAAACCGCATCCCGTCCCAATTCCCACAGTTTTCTGTCTACCTGGAACACCTTATTGTCAAACCCCCTGAACATGTCCTGGAATTCAGGACTCTCCGAGGTCAGGCCATAGGGTTTCACCAAGTCCTCGAGCAACAGGAAGGCTGCATAGGAAACATTCATTCCTTGAAAGTGTATTTCCCACATTCGACGATTTGTGCTGATTATATCCCAGAGATGATGGATGAGATCGATATTGGAAGCCTTGTCCAGATCAACCGCCTTCAGTTTCTCGTACATAGCCAGCAGTTCCTGTCGCTGTTTTGCCCATATGCCGTCGAAATCTTCAATCCAGGGGATCAGGGCGTCCTTGAACTTGGCCGTGCGTTGCTCGACCTCCGCCTCATCGCGAACAATACGCATGCCTATGTATGATGCGCCCTCATAATCTCTCAGAATAAACCCCTTGTATCTGGGCGTGCTGAGAACTTCAGCAGAGTATTGCGACCCATGGCCACAGTGCCTGATCCAGAACCAGGCATACATCGGCGTTAACAGCGGCACACTGTGCGTCCCGTCAAAGAACCATGAATTGAGTTCCGGCAGGTCCACCTCTTCGTTGAGGTCAAACCCGGGTACTGAATCCCACAATTTCACCATGTCCTGCTTGCCCTCTGCCATGTTTCCCCTCCTTTTCAACCCTCCAAGAAGTTTGCGTTCTTAACCCCTTTTCCTATCCCTCCCTTCCATATCAGGGAGTGCCTCACTGAATGGAAAACCTCAGGTTCCACCACAGGAACCGTCCAGGTCAAAACCCTCGAAGCTTCTTCGCAATCAAGTCGGCAATATGGCTCGCCGC
>JAFGPH010000649.1 GCA_016926135.1 Deltaproteobacteria bacterium | reverse complement strand
CGTGGCGACGGCCCCCGTCTTTCCTGCGGCAGGTGTGGGGCCGGGGCCTGCCTTTTCGGAAACAGCCGGTAGCGGTCCAACGGGAGGTGTTGCAGGAGATGCCGGAGATCCCTGGCCGGGCATGGAACCTGTCTTTGGAGGCAGCGGCGGGGGAGCAGGGAGTATCTCCTCTGGCCGCGGAGGCGGAGGAAGTGGAGGCGCCTGCTGCGGGACTGGCACTCCGGGTATAGGCGGCGGACCCGGTGCCGCCGGCTTCTCCTCCTTCAGAGGCGCGGGCTTTTCCATGAACTGACCTTCACGCTCGGCAATGCTCTCAAAGGGCTCCCTCTGGGAGAAGTCGTCCTCCTTTCCCGACCAGATGTGGGTGATCCTCCGGTCAGGCATTTCCTGGTTGCGGATGATCACGGGTGTGATGGTCATCAGGATGTCCGTTTCATCTCCTACCGTGTTGTAGTTGCTGAGAAGGTCGCCCAGTATGGGTATCTCGCCTATGCCGGGGAGCTTTCGCACGGTCTTTCTTTCATTGTCCTGGATCAATCCGCCTATGACGACCGTCTCTCCTGCCCGAATGTTCAGCACGCTCTGGGCGGTTCGGGTCCGAATCGCATACTGGGGGTCGTCCGTGGTTCCCACGTTGGCGCCCAGGGAGCTGATCTCAAGGGTCAGTTTCATGGCCACGTCTCCGTGGACATTGATCGAGGGCTCCACGTCGACCTTGACGCCGATGTCCTGGTACTGGAAGTCCGTTGTCACTGCACCGGTCGTGTCCACCCGGCGGTTCGAGCGCAGGGGAACCCGTTCCCCGATGTGGATCTTGGCCTTTTCGCCGTTTTTCACCCGGAGTTGGGGATTGGCCAGGATCCTTGTGTCCCCGTCCTGCTTCAGGAGATTGACCGTGGCCGTGGGGAGGGCCAAGAGCATGTTCTGGCTGGACACCGTGTCGAGGGCCTTCAAAGACATCCCGCCTATAGAGGGATATCCTTCTGCATCCGGATCTGGGTTGAAATATCCGAGAATGGATTCACCCAATCCGAGTTTGAAGGAATTGGAGGAGAACTCCACGCCCACGTTCAACTCCTTGGTCCGGCTGACTTCCAGGATCTCCACGCTCAGCATGACCTCAGACACGGGCCTGTCGTTTGCCTCGATCATTTTGGCTGCGATTTCCACCTGTTCTTTGGGTCCCCTGATCACCACGGCGTTCAGGGCCTCATTGGGGGTGATGTCCTTGGTCTTGAGAACCTTGGAGAGCAGGGCCACGGCCTTTTTCACGTCAATGTGGGCAAGGTAGAACGTGCGGATCTGAAGGTTCTGATATTCCTTCGCCTTTTGCGGTGTATCGGGATAGATGATCAGAGTCCTGTCGTTGACCGTGTCGGCAGCCAGCTTGTTGGTCCTGAGAAAGATTTCCAGGAATTCGTCGAAGGAGACATCGACCACAAAAATGGTCACCTTGGTCTCCTGCACGTCCTTGTCGAAAAGGAAGTTCACGCCCGTGAGCCTGGTCAGCACTTCAAAGACATTGAGAATGGGCGTGTTCTTGAATTTCAGGGAAATAGGGGTCTTCGGGTCGGTCTTGAGATGGAATCTGGACGGCTTAATCTCCTTGTGACGGAACCGGGCCAGGACTTCCTGTGCCTTTTTGTTCTCAGGGTAGAGTTTCAATGCCGTCTGCAGGGCCTCCCTGGCCTGTGCGTAGTTCCCCGCCTTCAGAAGGTTTTCTCCCCTCTTCAACTGGTAGTCGGATTCCTTCATCGCCCTTGTCCTCTCCATAAGGGACTCCGTGTTCTTGTTGGAGGGGTCCAGGGCAACGGCGAGCTGAAACTCCGTCATCGCCTCATCGTAACGATGGTTCTTTAACAGGCTTTCCCCAATGTTCATATGAAACAGGGAGGCATTCCGCTTGGCCCGGATGAGGTGAATCCTGACCTCCTGATCAGCCGGGTCTTCATGATGGGCCTGCTGGAATGCCTGCACGCTCTTGTCCCACTCCCCCCGGGCGGCATATTCCTTGCCCTGAGTCAGGAATTGGTTGGTGGCGCAGCCGCTCACGACAAGGGTTCCAAGGCAGAGCATGTGAGCGATGAAAACTGCTGCTCTGTTGTGTTGTAAGGCCTTCATGGTCATTGCTCCCTTTTGTGGTGACGTTTCGGGTCTGAGACGGCGGACACCCGGGGCCGCTGGATCAGAAACGGCTCAGATCGATCCTGATGTCTTCGTCGATGTTTTCAGCTCGTATGGTGAGCACCTTCTCCGTGATGCCCTTGACAAGGTACTTGCCGGCTATCCTGTCCCCCTCCCTGATGACAAGAATGTCCTTTCCGCGTTCCAGGAAGAGGATCTTCTGTTTGCCTTGCTGCATGAACCCGAAGGATTTGAAGTGGCTCAGTTCCTCCTGCACCTGAAGACGCTTGTCTATGACGGGTGCCTGTTTGCCAACCGGGGCGATCACCTTCGCTTCGGCAGACGGGGCGGCCTTCGCCTGGGTCACGATCTCTTTCGATCGGAAAAAGATGTTGTTCCGCACCTTCCCGGAGTGCGGAGGCGGGTTGAGAAACAGATCCATCATGACCTCCCGGCTCACGACAGCCTCACCCGCCTTCGGACCGGCGGCCCTTGCCCGAGAGGGCTCCCCGTCTCTGCCTGTATACGTGAGCCGGGTGACCCTCTCCTGCTTGTAAGGGTTCAAGATGCGGTACGTCAGAGAAACGGCGAAAAGACACAGCAGGACCGCCAGCAAGGTCTTCTTCCTGCCCCCGCCCAAGCCCCTGATCCTGGATAGCACCGCCATCTGACCGCCCACCCTCACGGGTTCAAGCCAAAAAACCAACGTCGCTCGCCCGAGAAATCGTCTAGCGAAGATAGATCGCTACCTTCAAATTCAAGCTTACCAGTTCCTCTGCTTTGGACTGGTTGGTAAAGGAAATGCTCTCGATGCAGAAGAGAGTCCTCGAGTTCTGAATGTCCGCCAAAAAGGCCTTGAGAGAGGCGTATCTGCCGCTCACGGTAAAGCTCGTAGAGTATTTCAGCAACTTCTGGAAATCGACGGCCTCCGGCTTGTAGGACATGTTGGTGGCCGGAAGGCCATGCCTGTTCAACGCATCGAAGATCTCCTTGATGATTTCAGGAAACGTGAGCCTCCGGGGAAGCGCATTGGTAAAATCCCGGATGTCTTCTTTCGCCTGTTGGGCTCGCGCCTTGGCGGTGTCGCTTCTCTCGGGCACCCGCTTCTTACGCTTGGTCTCATAGGCGCTGTAAAGTTCAGCGATCGTCTTGCGTTCCGCGTTCTTGATCAAGACAAAGGAAAACAGGTTGATGACAAAGAGGAAGCCCACGACCCAGAAGAAGAGCCTGTTGAACCGAATGACTTTGATGAGCTTTTGCACTTTCATGGTCCGGGCGCCACAGATACCTCACCTCGAGCCGAGGAAAACTGATCGAAGGCAACCGTGCTGTTGATCTCAAAACGGATCGACAGATCGCCGGCGTCGCGCCTTCCTCCCTCCGAGTTGTCTTTGCCGACACTCACATTCAGAAGGATGTTGTCCCTGGTGATGGCCGATTCATCGAGGGCCTTCAAGAACTGAGTGATATGGCTCATGGAGACGGCCTTTGCCTCTATCTTGATCCTGTTCTCATCCTTCAAAGAAACAAGGCCCAGAATGCTCACCTGAGAAGGTGTGCGTGTTTCGAGTTCATCCAGCAGCCGGTCCCAGGGGAAAATATCCAGGGTGATCAACCGATTGACGAACTCGACACCAGCCTTGATGGAGGCAACCTCTTCCTTTGAAACCGTCGTGCCGCCTGGTTCGCGTATGCGCTTGCGCGTGACCTCGCCCTGGTCCAACTGGGCAATTCTCTCCTCATACTCGAGAACCTTGCCCTTGTAGTTCAAGAAGAGACCAATGTTGTAGG
>JAFGPH010000648.1 GCA_016926135.1 Deltaproteobacteria bacterium | reverse complement strand
CTCGGCCACGAGGAGTTCGTGCTCACCAAACTGTACCGAAGCGCGTGATCCAGGCAATCGTCCCTTTCCGGGATCGGTTCACTGCAAAAGGGGTCAAGAATCTGAAGCCAAACGGAAGGATTCGGTTGTTGTTCGCTGTGCACAAAAAACAAGGAAAGGAGCATACAATGAAAAAAGTAACCATGCTTTTGGGTCTCTTCCTGATGATCGGCTGGTTGGCGCCGCTGGAGGGTCACTCCTTCGACCGACCAGACCCCAAGACGTCGGCTGTGCTGAAGGCCCTCGGTGCATCCCCTGGCGGGGTCGGGTTCGTACTCCTCACTGCCATGGCGAAGGTCGTCAAAGACACGTATCCGAGGGTAGAGATCACCGTGGTTCCGGGAGGTTTTGTGGGGAATATTCCCAGGGTTGACAAAGGGGAAGGCGACCTGGGTTCGACGACAGTCGATTTGTGTGCGATGGCGGAGAAAAAGAAGGAACCTTTTCATGATTTGCAGATAAAGAATGCCATGGCCTTGCTGAATGTCCAAAATCCCTTCAATTACTTTGTCATCGTGCGGAAGGATTTGCCTGTAGACACGGTAGGAGATCTCTTCACCAAAAAGCTCCCTATAAGGCTGTGTACTCTAAACAAGGGAACGGCCACTGAACTGGTTTATCGCAATATATTTGCCGCCAAGGGAATGACCTGGGGGGATATTTCCGAGAAGTGGAAGGGACGCTTGAGTTTCGTCTCCTGGGCCGACGCAGTCAACCTTATCAAAGACGGCCATGCCGATGGAATCCTCGCTGTAGGGGCGGACAAGATCGGATGGGCCATGGATCTTGCGCACGCAAGGCAGATCAAAGTCCTTAAGTGGGACAAAGACATCCTGGACATGGTGCGCGAGAAATTCGGACTCGGCATCGGGGCTTTGCCTGCCAACGCCTTCCCTGGGGTCGACAAGGACGTGGTAGTTCCATTCAGCCCTTGCGAAGTCGTTGTGAACCGGAGAGTACCCGGCAAGGTGGTGCACGCCATCTTGACGGCCATGCAGGAACGGGAGAAGGAGTTCGCGGCCACGCACAGCGGGCTTGCCAATTTTAAGGCCGTGAATATGGCCAAAAATCTGGGCTTGCCTTTACACCCGGCTGCATCGGAATACTACAAGGCCCGGAACCTTCCGATGAAATGATGGAGAGTCGGATCGGATGATGCCGTGATCCTTCTTTCACCATGCTGAGAGACTCTTTGTGAAAGGGGTAACCCATGGGAAGCACACCCATTCAAGGGGATCGAACGACGGGTCTTGCATACATGATCAAGGCATTGGTAGCCATAATCGGCATCGGGATCAGTTCCTTTCATCTTTACACCGGCGGCTTCGGGGTCTTTGATGCCTTCTTGCAGAGGACCGTCCATTTGATGACCCTCATGTCGCTTGCATTTTTGTTATTCCCCACAAAAAAGGCATGGCCGCAGGAAAAAAGCGCGCTCATCGACCTTCCTTTGGCCCTTTTGTGCCTTGCTATCGGGGCCTACCTCGTTTACCACCACGACCGCTTGGTCACAAGGGAGTGGTACTGGGGCCCGATGACCACCCTGGATGTTATCCTGGGGGTAGCAACCGTTCTTCTGAGCTTGGAATCGGCAAGGCGGGTTGTGGGGCCCGCACTCCCCATTATTGCTGTCATCTTTATAGGTTTTGCGCTTTTTGGGGATAGGTTGCCTTACCCATTCACGATCAGGGCTACACCGCCGCTCATCTTCATTGATCACATGTTCCTGACTACCCAGGCCATTCTGGGGATTCCCGTGGGCGCCTCGGCCACGTTCGTGTACCTCTTCATTCTCTTCGGCGCCTTCCTGGAGAAGACCGGGGCATCCAAGTTCATCATCGATTTCAGCATGGCTCTCGTGGGGAAGACCACAGGGGGGCCGGCCAAAGTCGCCATTGTGGCAAGCGGCCTTTTCGGGACCGTGTCCGGACATTCCGTGGCCAATGTCTACGGTACCGGGATGTTCACGATTCCCCTGATGAAACGCATGGGATTCAGGCCTGATTATGCAGGGGCCGTGGAGGCCGCCTCCAGCGCCGGGGGGCAGATTATGCCCCCCATCATGGGGGCGGCGGCCTTCATCATGGCTGAAACTCTAGGTCTGCCTTATATCGAAGTCGCCAAGGCTGCCCTGATCCCCGCCCTGCTTTACTACATTGCCCTCTTCACATCAGTCCACCTCGAGGCCCTGAAGTCAGGGCTTAGAGGGATCTCACGGGACGAAGTGCCCCCGCTGACGAAGACCCTCAAAGAAGGCGCCCATTTTTTGATCCCTTTGGCCGTCCTGATTGCGCTTCTGGTTCAAGGGTTCACTCCTTTCTATGCGGCGTTCATTTGCATCCTTGCTCTGGTGGCTGTTTCTATGATGAACAGAAAGAGCCGGCTCTCCCTGAGCGATTTCAAGGACGCACTGATCCTTGGGGCGCGAAACAGCATTGTGATCGCCGTCTCCTGCGGCTGCGCCGGCATCGTGGTCGGCGCGCTGGATGTGACGGGCGTGGGAATCAAGTTTGTGAGCATCGTGACAGGGCTCTCCATGGGAATCCTTCCCCTCGCGCTGGTGATGGTGATGGCCTCATGCATGATTCTCGGGATGGGGGTCCCGACGGCCCCGGCCTACATCGTGGTGGCCATGATCGCCGCCCCCTCACTGACCAATTTCGGGATCCCCCCCATGGCTGCCCACATGTTCGTCTTCTATTCCGCCCTGTTGAGCGCCATCACTCCACCTGTCGCCTTGGCCGCCTATGCCGGAGCGGCGATTTCCGGCGGCGGGGTCATGACCACAGGCATCATTGCCTCCAAACTGGGTTTCGTGAAATTCCTGGTACCCTACATGTTTGCTTACAGCACCGCACTCCTCTGGATGGGAGAACCGGCAACCATCCTCTGGACGTTCTTCAGCGCCATTGTCGGAACCCTCGCGCTGGCCATTTCCCTGGAGGGGTACTGTTTCACGGATGTGGGCATGTTGAACCGGGTGGTCTTCGCTCTGGCGGGGTTGCTGGGGCTGGTTCCCGAGACGGTGACGGACGCCTTCGGTCTCTCGCTCTTCGCTGCCCTGTTCTTTCTCAACTACAGGAAAAGGGCGAAGAGCCAGAAGAAATCGTTCGCAGAACTCGTTACGAGAGGTGTAGCGCTCTGAAGGGGAAGCGCTGGCACCTCCGGGCGGCACGTAAAGGCAAGCGTTGACGCGGAGGATGTTTATGAAAACGGCATTGGACTACAATCTGGTGGAAGAAACGGCTAAGGAACTCTATATTCGAGCCCTTTGTGATTTGCCCCCGGACGTGAGAGACGCTTTGAGACGGGCCCATGCCAGGGAAACCCATGCCACGGCAAGAACGATTTTCGAGACCATGCTGAAAAACGTTGAGGTCGCGGACAGGAAAAGAACCCTCATCTGTCAGGATACGGGCCTGCCGATTTACATGGTCAAGATCGGGAGCGATTTTCACTGGAACGGCGCCGAGATCCGGAAACGACTCGAGGAAGGAGCCAAGAGGGCGACCCTGGAATTCCCTTTTCGAGGAAGCTCCACCCATCCCCTCACACGCATCAACCCCCAAACGTCGGTCGGCGAAAGACTGCCGGTCATGTACTTCGACTTCATCCCGGACAGGGACACGCTGGACATCCTCATGATCCCCAAGGGCTCCGGTTCGGAGAACATGAGCTCCATGAAGATGTTCATCCCGGCGGATGGGACCGCAGCCCTGAAGAAATTCGTGCTGGACAGCTTTGTGCAGGCCGGCGGGAATCCCTGCCCCCCCGGTGTCATCGGTGTCGGCATCGGTGGCACGGCGGACCTCGTCACCCGCCTGGCCAAGGAGGCCATCGCGAGGCCCGTGGGCGAGAGAAATCCGGACCCCCTCTATGCAGAATTGGAGGAGGAACTGGAACGGGCCATCAATGCAACGGGCATCGGCCCCATGGGCTTGGGGGGAGACATCTCCACCCTTGCGGTGCACATCGAGGGCGCTTACACCCACATCACACAGAACCCTATTGCCGTCAACACCCAATGCTGGCCGGCCCGAAGGGCGAGGGCCGTCGTTCACCCAGACGGCCGGGTGGTGTACGGCTATTAGCCGGAGGAGGGACGAACGTGGCGGAATACCATCTGAAGACGCCTTTTTCGGAAGAGGTGATCCGTGCTTTACATATCGGGGACACCGTGCGGTTTGACGGTGCCTTGTTCGGGATCCGCGATCTTACCCAGATCTACATGTTCGATCAGAACCACGAACCCCCGGTGGATCTTCGCGGTATGCCCTGCATTCACACGGCGCCCAGTTTGCGAAAAGTCGGAGACCGGTGGGAAGCGGTCTGCGTGGGAACCACCACGAGCGTCCGAATGGATCGCTTCTCGCCGGGTTTGATCGAGCGTTACGGGGTCAGGGCCATCATCGGCAAGAGCGGGCTCCTGGAGGGGAGCCTGGAGGCGATGAAGCGGTTCGGGGCGGTCTATCTGTCCATTGTGGGGGGGGCCGCGGCCCTGGAAACGGAGCAGATCGAGGCCGTGGAAGCGGTGTACTGGGAACATCTCCACCCGGAGGCCCTCTACCACTTCCGCGTGAGGGACTTCGGTCCCCTCACGGTCTCCATGGACTCCCACGGGAACCACAAGTATTTCGATGTCAAAGCGGAAGCGAAAAGGCGAATGCCAGAAATCTACAGGAACCTTGGGCTATAAAGCGTGATTTCATCCCTATGGGTTCTGTGACGAACGACCCCCCTGACGGTGGGGCGCTCGTTCATCGGTGCAGAGATCCTTACGAGAGCGCGTAGAGATCCGGGTCCGGCTCCGTGAGGGTAGGGAATGGAGTGATGGAGTGGCGGTAAAGACTGCGTGCTTCCTTCACACCCAGTACTCCATTGCTCCATCACTCCATTGTCAGACGTCATGGGTCGGCCGATCCTCCACAAAGGATCTCACGAGATGCCTTCCACTGAAATTGCCGAGCGTCCAGTAGGCGATCATCAACTCCCGGCCGAATAGCTCCCGCCTGATCCTGGGGTACCCCCAACCCCGCTCATGGAGGGAGAGCACCTTCTCCGCCGTCTCTTCAAGGTAACTGATTTTTGCCGAAAGCTCCGGGTTGGCCCGTTCTCTCTCTTTTCCACTGCCCGGGAAGAGACAGGTGACCTCCCTCTCGGCCATGACCCTAAGAGACTCGATGATCTGCCAGATGTTGTAGTCCGCCCTCAGGGAGCGGTCCTGCCCGCCAACATAGGCATCCCCGCAGAAGAGCCAACCCCGATTCGGTTCATAGAGACAGATGTGGTCGGGACTGTGACCCGGAGTGCGGATCACCTCGAAGCAGTAGTGCTCGGTTTCGATCCTGTCGCCGACAGGCAGGGCTTCTGAAGGATCGGGGTAGCCCCACATGAGCAACTGGTACGGCCGGAGACGCATTTTTCCCCGGGGATTCGCCAGGGGGGCTCGGGCCAGGGGGTGGACGAAGATTTGTGCGCCGAACCGGGCCTGAACGGCCCGGTTTGCCCCGATGTGATCCTCGTGGCTGTGGGTATTGACCACAAGATGCACCGGGTACCCTTCCAAGGCTTGAAGAAGTTCGTCTACGGTGTAGGCGCATCCGGTGTCGACCAGAAGACCGTCCACGTAGTAGGCGGCCGTGTAGTAAACCCCCCGGCCGAAGAGGCTTCTGGCCAGGCGGAAGACGACTACCTCACCCACCCGATGGACATGGATCATAGAGTCTCCGGATCGTGCCGGGAAAAGGGTTACCGCTTGCCCCCCTTGAGACCCTCCTCCAGTTTCTGCCCCGCCCAACGGTACACATCCAAGGCAATATCCTCACCCTTGACCTTGCCGTCCATGACCTTCTCCGTGTACCTCACCGTCTCCTCTGCCTCGGTGCCATGGGTGGTAGCGTAGGCGACGGCCCGGGTCATCCGCTCGATGTCCTCGGCGGTCATCCCCTTTTCGATCCCCTTTTCGACCAGAGCAACGGTCTGATCCATGGGTACTCCCGCCCTCGCGGTCTGGCGGACGGAAAGGCATACGCTCTCGGCATCGGCATCCATCCGTTGCCTGGTCTTCTTCCGGTTCCTGTCCCGATCCCTGATCCTGTCTCCGGCTACTTTCTCCCCTGCCCCTTACCGCCCCAAAGAAAGGTTCACGGTGCACGGTGCAAGGTACAAGGATGAAAGAGAAAGGAACTTCAGGTATTGAGGCTTTGAGCCTTGAGCTTTGAGCTGCCCCCCTGTGGGGCTGCTTGTGGAAAACGCAGAATCACGGTCCCGTTCCGTAAGGCACCCCGGAAATCGTTG
>JAFGPH010000647.1 GCA_016926135.1 Deltaproteobacteria bacterium | reverse complement strand
TCCATGGCCCCGTGACGCCTCAACACGTCCACCACCTGGGCTACGGTGGACTTCTTCTGGCCCACAGCCACATAGATGCAGTAGACATCCGCGTTCTTCTGGTTGATAATGGCATCCACCCCGATGGCCGTCTTGCCGATCTGCCGGTCGCCGATGATCAGCTCCCGCTGCCCCCTGCCTATGGGTGTCATGGAGTCGATAGCCTTGACACCCGTGTACATGGACTCCCTCACGGGCTGACGCGCAATGACTCCAGGGGCCACCATTTCGATCCGGCGGTACTCCGTGGTGTTAATGGGCCCCTGGCCGTCGATGGGATTCCCCACCGCGTCGATAACCCTTCCGAGCACCGCTTCTCCCACGGGGATCTCGGCGATACGACCGGTTCGCTTGACCGTGTCCCCCTCTTTGATCTTCGTGTCATCGCCCATGATCGCAACGCCGACATTGTCCTCTTCCAGATTCAGGCAGAGACCGAATATCCCGCCGGGAAACTCCAACATCTCCATAGCCATGGCGTTTTGCACCCCGTAGACGCGGGCCACGCCGTCTCCCACAGAGAGGACCACCCCGGTTTCGCTCATTTCGATCTTTTTCTCGTAGTCCTTAATCTGGCTTCTTATGACCTGACTGATCTCCTCGGCTCTGATATCCATCTCTTGCATTCACCCCTTTATAGAGATTCTCTCAGGCCTCTCAATTGGGCCTTGATGCTTCCATCCAAAACCAGGTCGCCTATCTTGACCACGACCCCGCCGATCAGACCCCGGTCTTCACGCACCTCCGTTCTGACTTCTTTGGAGGTCAGGTCTCGCAGGGCCTTTTCCAGCCTCCCGAGCGCGTCGGCCTTCAGAGGTCTGGGCACGACGACCTGCGCGCGCGCCACATTGGACATCTCATCGGTGAGTCTCTCGTAGTGCTCTGCCATCTCTTTAATGGTCCCGATGCGGTCCTTGTCCAGGAGCAGGGACAGGAAGTTCTTCACCGTCTGCGACAGTCCGCTCCTGTCCAGAACCTTATGGAGGATCCGCTTCCGGTCTTCCAGGGCAAAGATCCGGCTGGCCACCACGCCGGCGAACTCCGGATTCTGTAGCCAGAATTCCCTAAAGGCATTCAGATCCTTTCCGTATTCCCGGACCTTTCCATCCTCCTGTCCGAGGCTGAACAGGGCCTTGGCATATCTTTTCGAAACCTTGGATCCGATCAATGTACCTTTCCCAGCCTTTCTATGAATTCATCCACCAGACGTTCCTGGTCGTCGTCGGTCATCTCCTGGTCCAGAATCTCTTCGGCCTTTTGCGCGGCCAGCCCGATCAGTTCCCGTTTCAGGCGATCCTTGGCGGACTCCATCTCCCGTTGGATGGTCACATCCGCCTGGTCGAGGATCTGCTTCACCCTCTCCCTGGCCTCACCAATCAGCCTCTCCTTTTCGGCCAGCCCTTCCGCCCTGAACTGGTCGATGATGTCTTGTCGGTTTTTCTCGAACTCCTGGATTCGCTTCTCCAGGTCCCGGTATTTCCTTTCCGCCTCTTCCTTCCCGCTTTTCAACGCCTCCAACCTCTTCCCGATCTCCTCACTTCGGGTAGCCAGTATCCCCTTGATCCCGGCCTTCTTGAGCACCACGAAAAGGATAATCACGAGCAGGGCGAAATTGATGAAACGGTAGAGAAGGTCGAGGAGGTCCCCTGTCCGGTCGGCCCCTCCATGCGCACCTGCGGCCAGAGAAAGGCCGCAGAAAAGAAGACCCGAAACCAGCAAGAAGGCCCCCAGGAAGGCCGCCTTCCTTATCGTGCCGGCACGTTCACCCATCACAGACTCCTCCCGAGGATCTTTGCCGCCAGTTCCCTGGAAAACAGGCCCACATCTTTTTCCAGGGCCTGCCGGATCTCTCCCAAAACCGCCACCCTCTCTTTGGTCGCCCCCTCCATCTTTTCCGCTGCCGAGGCAGTGGCATCCTGGTACATCTTTTTCTCCAAATCAAGGGCCTCTGATCTCAGACTCTCCTTCTCCCCATACCCTTCCCTTCTGGCGGCCACCGCATTTTCGTTCAGTTCCCGTTCATGCTTGGCGGCCTTCCCCTGAAGACCGCCGGCTGCGCCCTCCAAGGCATCCATTTCATCCCTTCTCTGTTGCAGGACCTTCCGAATGGGCCTGTAAAGGATGATATTCAAGAGGAAAATCAGGATGAGGAAATTGACGATCTGAACAAAGACAGAATAGTCGATCTTTAGCATCGGGGCTTTCCTATCTTTTCTGGTTGACCACCCTTTTGAGGGCTGAGTGTCGTCCCTCGCGGCCCCTGCGCTTCACATCGAGATCCTCCGCGGGTTGGAATCCGGTCCACGGGACCTTTTCCGGGCCCACGGTTGAACCTTGCAAGGAAAGCCAGAAGGGTATGCTTTTTCTAATGGAATATACGGATTTTACGGTGATGTTGGTCAGTAGTGCTGGACTTTTACAAAAAAAGAACTGACCTTGTCAAAGCTTTTTTGTTCCCGGTACCAGAATTTTCACCTTCTCACCAGGCTCTCCGACGGCTGCCGAGGACCGGGGCCGCTAGAACCCCGCTTTCCTTCGGCGTCTGTTCGGTTCTACCGCACCACGGCAAGTTTCTGTTCTTCCGACTGGTTCGCCTTGGACATCCTGCAGTTGCCTTCAAAGATGACCCCTTCGTCAATGATCACCGTTGGGGACTGGATGTTGCCGAACACTTTTCCCGGCGCGTGGATCTCGATTCTCTTCTCGGCGACGATGTTTCCTCGAATCTCGCCACTGATGATGATGTGGCTCACGTACACGTCCGACTCAATGTGGGCGTTCTCTCCGACGATCAGGGTCCCTTCCGTGAAGATCTCCCCTTTGAAGCGCCCGTCGACGCGGACGGTGCCCGTGAACGCGAGTTTTCCCTCGAACTCCGTGTTGCTTCCCAGAAATGCGTTGATTTCGTCACGTCTACCCATGGCAGTCATCCTGTTGAGAAGATGTAGGGCATATCATAGCAGGCTCAGCCTTGCAAGGAAAAACCCCTATTGAAACATGAACCGCCGCATACTGATATTCATGAGCAGCCCCATCGCCGCCATAAAGCAAAGGACAGAGGAACCGCCGTAACTGATTAGAACGAGCGGAATCCCCACCACGGGCAGAAGCCCCGTCGTCATACCCACATTGATCGCCAGCTGCCAGAACAGAAATGCCACGACTCCCAGAGCAATGAAGGTGCCGAACCGGTCCCTGGAATTCCTGGCAATATCCAGTCCCCAGAGAATCAGAAGAAGGTAGAGAAGCAGAACGATCATCGCGCCTGCGAAGCCCCATTCTTCGGCCAACACGGAGAAGGCGAAATCGGTGTGCTGCTCGGGCAGGAAGTGCAATCGTGTCTGGGTTCCCTTTAGAAAGCCCTTGCCCCAGAACAGCCCAGACCCTATGGCGATCTTGGACTGATGGATATGGTAGCCCGCCCCCAGAGGGTCCATCTCTGGACTCAGAAATGTAAGGATACGCCTCTGCTGGTATTCCTTCAAGGCGAACCACAGAAAAGGCGCCGAAGAGATGCACCCAAGAACAAGAATGAGGAGGGATTTCCATCGGATCCCGGCGAACAGGATGACGGTAAAGGCGACGATCAGCAGGATGAGAGCGGTACCGAGATCGGGCTGTTTGACGATCAGAAGGGCGGGCAGGCCCGCCAGGAGAAAAGGCGCCCACAAATCCCTCAGGCGGTACGCCGCCGGATGGACATGGTCGCTGAAGAATTTGGCGAGAACGATCACGAGCGCGATCTTGGTCATCTCGGAGGGTTGAATGGAAACGCTTCCCACACTCAGCCACCGCTGGGAGCCCGAGTGAACTCCCCCGATCAGGGGAACCAGGAGCAGAAGGGCGATACAGAGAAAGTAGCTTGGATAGGCCAACCTCTCCAGCAGGTGGTAGTCAAAGGTGGTCATGAGCAACATCACCGCAAACCC
>JAFGPH010000646.1 GCA_016926135.1 Deltaproteobacteria bacterium | reverse complement strand
GTGACCCCTCGACAGGACAGCAATCACGGTAAGGAACTGAAGACACGTGGTAATCTTGCTGATGATCGAGGGTCTGATTTTCAGCTCCACGCGATTCAGGGCCATCACCACAACTCCCAGAAGGATCAGCACGTCCCTTGCCAGCACCGTGACGGCCAGCCATGAAGGAAGAAAACCCCTCACAGCCAGGACCACAATACCCGTGGCAAGTATGATCTTGTCCGCGAGGGGGTCCATGTATGTCCCCAGCCGGCTCTTCTGATTGAACAGTCTGGCCACCAATCCGTCGACCCCGTCGCTGATTCCGCACAGGATGAAGACGATCAGGGCCGAGAAAAAGGCATCCTGGATGAGATAGATCACAAAGACCGGCGTAAGGATGATCCTAATCGTTGTGATCAGGTTGGGGACGGTCATGGATGTGCCCCGGTTCACTCGATCTTTCTTGGTCTGCTGTCTTGCTTCGGCGCTCGGAGGCTAGAGGGAAAGATTCAACCTGTCCCTGATCTTCCGAATCGTCAAGAGGGCGTCGTATCCCGTGACCGCCCCCTTGGGGTTAAAGATCCCGTTCTCCGCATCGAGGCCGCCTGCTGCCGTGCAAGCCATAACGGCGCCGAAATAGGTTGCCTCGTTACGCAAGTCTTTGAAGGGAGACGGCCTGCCCTGGTACCGGGAAATCAAGTCGGGCTCGTTCCGGACCCTGCTCAGGATATCCGCCATCATGGTCGCAAAACCCGCCCGGGTGACATACTCATCCGGCCCGAAAGTCCCGTCCGCGTAAACCCGCAGGCCCGCGATATCCAGGCGAAGGGCGCTTTCTATCTCGCTCCTCAGAGGATGCGCTGAAATGTCCTTCGGGCTATGCGAGGAGGCGGCCGTCATGTTTCTTTCTTGGCTCGCTCGGAGTTCCTCCAGGATCTGATTCAAAGCCAGTTCGTGCATCAGCAATGCCGCTGTCTCCGCCCTTGTGATTCGCTCCTGGACAGCGACCTGTTTTCCGAATACCGAAACAGGCTTCCCTTCCTTGATTTTCTCAATAATCCGAAGCTCTGCTTCGGCATCCTCCACATGAGCCCTGTGGATGGCAACCACCTTTTCGAAAACCCGCTTGGCCTCCACGAATCGATAGGCATGCTTGTACGCCAAACCCATGAAGTAGTAGGTAGCCGGATCATCTTCCTTGAGAGAACAGGCCGAGGAATAGGCACGTTTCGCCTCGTCCAACCAGCCTTTCCCCCTCTTCATGGTATGAAGGCGTATCCACCCCACATAAACCGCCAGTTCTTCCTCCTTTCCCCTGGCAAGAAACTGCGCTTTTTCCATGGACTGGAAAGCCGGACCGAAATCCCCCTTGTATCCTTTTACCAGCCCGATTCCCTTAAAAGCGGCCGAGTTTTCCGGCGCGTGTCCCAGCGCCTTTTCGAACTCCCCCTCGGCGTCATCGTAGCGGCCCATCTTGATGAGCTTGTACCCGTTGGAGACATGGAGTTCGGGCGTGCCGAGTATGCTCTCCGGAAAAGGCTGTGTTGAAGCACAGCCGGAGATCAGGAAAAGGAAGAGAATGACTGGCAATGCCCCGAGACCCATGAAAGGGCTGTGTCTCCCCATTTCATGCCCCCTTCCATGAAGGCCGCTTCACCGAACAAAGTCCGGGACAGCGGACCCCGGTCGACTGGATAGTCTCATTCACTCGAGAACGATCAGGACCTTGCACCTCTGCAGCCATTTGAGGTTGCTGGCGGTCCCCCTGATCCTGGCGGCATCGGAATTGCTGATTGTGAGATCGGAAGGCCCTGTAGCGGCGGTCTTGATTCCTTTCACGGTCAGAGGCTTGGGACCCACCCGCTCGTCGCTCTGGGCTGCCTGCACGTCCCGGAAGTAACCGGCGACTCCCAATTTCACGGCATATTCCCTGCTGATGTAAGGGGCCCCATACACCAGTTGACCGTCTTCATCAAAGATTTTTGGAACCATGGCAGGCCTTGCGCTGACCCCCGGGCAGTCGACCACGAGGCCAGTGAATTCCTGATCCGTCGCCTGGGTTGGAATTCTCGGTTGATAGACAGAATCAATGGTCCGGATGTCTTGCGGGAGCACGAGTTCAGACAACGCGCCGCTCAGAGGAATCGCGAGGCTCAGATCCACCCTGCCTTTTCCTCTGTAATGAATACCCTGGACAGGAAGGTTTCGAACGAGTTCCTGCAGGCGATCGCGCAGGGTCTCCGCTCGGGACAGCAGGTCCTTGATGGAGGTTCTGGAATCGATCTTGATTCTTCCCACAAGGTCGAGAAGGCTCTGTCTCGCGGACTCCAGTGCCTCGTTTGCGGCCTTCGCCCTGGCCCTGTCGGACCTCAGGTGTTTTGCCGAAAGCATGGTCGTTACCGTCGTTTCGGCAACCCCATGGAGCCAGTCGATCTTTCCGGAATGAAAGACCTCCGTATACTCCCTTGCCGAAACAGGCCACGGCGCAAGAAGGGCAAAAAGGACAATAACGCCTAATGCCAGGATCCGTTTCTTCATGGCGACTCCCTTTTCGATTTCGCTCCAGAGAGAAAGGACCTGATCCTCTCCCTGATTTCCTCTGCCTCATCAGGCCGAAACCAGACAACCCCGGGATCGGCCCTGAACCAGGTGAGCTGCCTCTTTGCATAGCGCCGCGTATCGGTTTGAAGCTGCACGATGGCGGTTTCCAGATCCCACTCCCCCTTGAGGACCCTGATCATGTGTCTGTAGCCCAGAGACTTCATGGGTTTCAGCCCTGGCGAATAGCCCTTTTCGAGCAGGCCCTTCGTCTCCGCGACCAAGCCTTCCTCAACCATACGAATGCATCGTTCATCAATCCGATGATACAGTTCCTTACGCTCCATTTGCAAACAGATTTTGAACGCCTGGAACGTTCTCTCCCTGAATCCATGATTCCTGATCATGGAGGACAGCCGCCCCTTTGTGAGGTGGATGACTTCCAGGGCGCGAAGGATTCTGACCCTGTCATGGGCATGAATCCTTTCAGCGGACTCAGGGTCCAGGTCCTTCAACTTTTCATGCAAGGCGACGGTCCCCTGCATCTCCAGGTCCTGATGAAGCCTTCTTCGGAACTCCCCGTCTACAGGCGGACACGGGAGCAGCCCTCCCAGCAGTGCCTGAATATACAGCCCCGTGCCGCCCACCACAAACCCCACTTTTCCACGGGCAGTCAAGTCCCCGAGTATCGGCAGGGCAAGCGACCGGTACAGGGCGGCATTGAAATCCTCATCCGGATCCACCACGTCGATCAGGTGATGAGGGACTTCAGCCCTCTGCCGAGGTGACGGCTTCGCCGTGCCCACGTCCATGCCGCGATAGACCTGCATGGAATCGGCGTTCACGATTTCCCCGCCGAAATCCCGGGCCAGCTCAACGGCCAGCGCACTCTTTCCTGAAGCCGTAGGGCCTCCGATGACCACAATTCTCTGTCTCTCCTCCATGCCCCTCTGATCTTCTCCGTTCAACGGTGAAT
>JAFGPH010000645.1 GCA_016926135.1 Deltaproteobacteria bacterium | reverse complement strand
GCCTGCAACCACGTTCTCCGAACCCTCATGAAGGATCGAGGACAGACGAAGAATCGCCTTGGTTGCCCTCGATACCACATAGAAAAGGATCAGGAGCACCACCACCACGGATCCCCCACCCAACAATCCTATGACCTTTTCCGTGCTCTCCGACACCTCCCTCACCAAGGCTGAGATCACCTGCTTTACCGCATCCCCCGACGTCTTGCTCTTGACGCCCAGGGACCGCAGCAATTCCGCGAACTTCTGGCCGACCTCCGCCCCTTCCTTTTCAAGAACCGCGTGAACCGTCGTTTTGTTCTCCTCGATCAGAGAAGAGAACCGGCCAGCCATTTCCTCGGCCATCTTCTCGGCCGGAGACATATCCATGCAGAGAAGGACCTTGCCCAGGTTTTGACCATCCACCTCGATGGCTTTCTGTACGGCGTAGACGGACCCATCCTTCCTGGAGGCATCGATCACCTTGGCGACCCGGCTCTCGCCTTGCCCGGTCTCCAGGAACTTCTTCACGATCGGATCATCGGCCTTCAGATATTGTGTCAGCGGCCTTCCCTCTGTGTTTAAAAAAAGGGCATAGACGACGCCGGGACACCGGACCGCGGCCTTAGAGTAGGAGAGGAGGCTTGAGAAATCCTTGGAGAGAATAGCGCCCGGTGCAACCTGGGCCAGCAAGACCGCCATGGATTCCGCTGTGTCACGCAAGGATTTCTGCGACTCTTGAATGGAGACGGCTCTTTCCTTTTCGAGCGCCTTTACGGTGGCGGATGACAGGAGCTCTCCAGAGGTCTTGGCCATACGCTTGAGCTGCTCGTCGATGCCGGAACTCACTTTCATGAATTCCTTATTGATCTCCGTGGTGGATGTCTCCAGTGTTCGTTCTGCTGAAAGGACCGCATGGGAGAAAAGACTCTCCTGTGTTTTCACCACAGCAAAAACCAGTCCTGTGACCGCGATACATAGAACCGCCACAGTAGGCACCAGGACACGCATCCGGAGGCTCCATTGCATGTATTTGTGTAACATTTTTTCTCCTCCCCAACCTGTAGGCGGAAATGCCTCTTGGAAAACAATCCCCACCCTCTGGTCAATCCTGATAACCCGGGTATCATAACCCGAAGTCGGCTGTATTCTCAGTTGGCCGCCTGTGAAAACCTTGGCTTCTATTGCGCATAGGCCTCCACCTTGAGTGCTTTCTGGAGGTCTTCAACCGGGGAGTAATCGAGTGCGTCCACCCACTTCACGACCTTGGCATCCTTGGCCGCCTTGTCATTGGCCTTCAGCCTCTTCAGGGCTTCCACCACATCCTTCGCCAGGGCGTCCGTGGTCTGCCTGGTCTTGGCAAGAGGCCACTCCGGGTAGAGGACCGTACTGCACACAAAGGGAAAGCCTGCATGTTTCTTTTCACTCAGAATCCTGAACTCCGTCATGTCGATGTTTCCTTCAGCAGCCATCCTCTCCAGCGTGTCTGTTCTCACTGTCCCGGCATCCACGCTGCCGTTCTGAACCGCCAGGACCACATTCTCATGCTTGCCGCCGAATTCCATCTTTTTGAAATCCTTTTTGGGATCGACACCACCATCCAGCAGCTCCTTGCAGGCCATCTGCCACCCACCGAAAGAGGACTTGTCCACCGCCATGAAGGTTTTTCCCTTCAAATCCTTCAAGGACTGGATGGACTTGTTTCCTGCGCCGGTAAAAATCACACCCCCGAAGGACTCACAGGACTGCCCCTTTCTGGAGTTGACCATCGTCGCTACAGGCGTGGCACCGAACCTGACCTTCGCGGTGATGAACATGGAAGAGTTGACCAGGAAGAAATGAACCCTGCCTGCCTCAATGGCCTTGTAAACCTCGTCGAATCCCAGGGGAACAATCTCAAAGCTCTTGTCTTTCATCTGGGTGTTCAGGAAGTCCGCTGTGGCCTTCCACATGTTCAATGCCTTCACGGGCCCATCCTTGGCCAGGACGCCGATTTTGTATGTCTCCGCCGCTGAGCTGCCTGCTGCAAAGAGAAAAATCGCCAAACAGATGGCCACAACAACCTTGCTCCTTTTCATCTTCATCCCTCCATGCTTGAAGTTGGGTTTCCTGATTCCACAGCCGGTCATCGATCGGTCAGGGTTCGGAATAAGATCCACAAAACCTGAAACACGCCGCGGCTTCATGCACCCGAAACACAAGCCGAGTTACCCCGATCTGCCTGTGAAGCTCCGCTCTCCCCACGACCTCATGAACCACTCAAAGCAAAGGACATGCCAAATGCGCTAACTTATCGGAACCAAATTGTTTTCATCGCTCATTCGATTCCGGTGACCTTGGACAACCATTTTCCCAGCAGGAATTCGTCAAGAAAGTGACGACAGGGGCAAGGAACAGGGAAACGCAGGCGGTTCTCCCGCTCTTCAGGGGATTATGCGGGATGCGCCCGCTGCCCTCCTGAAAGCGATTATCGGCAGCGCAGAAAGAACAGTTGCAGTCCCGGGACACAACCCCCGGGACAACTCCTCAGGCACTTCTTACTTTTGAAGGGATTTATGACTCAGGACACCGGCAGCTGGCAGGCTACCTCGATGCCAGAAGCCGGTCCAGCTTGGACTTGAGCTGCATCCTGGCCAGGCTTACGGGGCCGAGCTTTCCCCGCTTGCGGCCAAGCTGGAGGTTCATGTCCACGACGGTCCGGGGGACCTCATGCTGTTCTGAGGCAGGTTTTCTCACCAGGGTGAGCGACTGGGTGGGGCAGGTGGAGACGCAGAGTCCGCAGCCGATGCAGCGGTCCTGATCCAGGGCGACCCTGTCGTCTTCGATCCGCAGGGCACCCATCTGGCAACGCTCAACGCAGACCCCGCAACCCTCGCAGGTCTCGGGACGCGCGGCGACGACAAAGGGTGAGGAGACCAGGCTGGCCGGCTTCGGAAGACGCTTCAGGTTTTTCAGGACCTGGCAGCAGCACCCACAACAGCAGCAGATATTGACGATCTTCTGCGCGTTGCTGGGCTGGAGCACAAGCCCGGCCTTGTCGGCCCTTTTCAGGATCTCCAGCACCTCTTCCCTCTCGATCACCCGGCCGATCCCGTTCCTCCTGTAGAAGTCAACACCCCACCCGAAGACGAGGCAGGTCTCCTCCGGTCGGTCACAGCCTTCCCCCACCATCTTGTGCTCTCGCCTGCAAATACAGGGGGCCACCAGAAACCTCCTCTGGCGGGAAATGAGCTCTTCCGCCCTCTCG
The DNA here is from genome assembly GCA_016926135.1 of Deltaproteobacteria bacterium. The sequence goes on along the minus strand of JAFGPH010000645.1, from coordinate 2,390 downwards.
TAGGGGAGAACCTCGAGATTCACGGCGATGCTCCTTCCCACGGGAATCGTCCTGAGCTGGGGAACCTTTTCCCAGGATTTGACAAGACTCGGGAGATACTCGTTCATGTCCCGGATGAGATCCTTGTCCAAATCGTTCACATGGTACTCCCAGATACCCACGACAAACTGGGCGGCCATGTAAAGGGGGTCCTTCCCCTCGGGCTCCGCGCTGAAGATAAGACCCTTCCTGGCCATGCCCTGTAGCCTCCGGGAGGCATCCTCCCCGGTGATCCGCGCCCTGCGGGCGATCACGTGCGCCTCCTCGGGGATCAAGTCCAGGTGCAGGGCGAGTATCGCCTCGTCTTCGGTGAAAAGCCTGCGGAGGATGCGAATCTCCACGCCGCTCTCTGTGGACGGAAACCCGCCGGGAAGACCGTCCAGATGGCGCGCCAGTCTCTGGTAGACTTCTTGGCTCATGGCCTTTCTCTCTCTCCGGACGCTTCTGACCTGTGCATGCTGTTTCGATCCTGTTAAAGGGTAAGGATGGATCCCTCTTTCTCCGACATTCGGCACGGGAGACTCCGCGGTTCTGCGGTTCGTCAACGGTGCCTATCCCCCCCGAATCCGCTCCACCCAACCCGGCACCCTGGCCCCGGGAACGGAATCACTCTCCGGGATGTAGGGCTTGATGTCGATGACCGGTGTGCTGTCCAGGGCATCCACGGAATCGATCTCGATCCTGTTGCCGCGGATCGCGTGGATCCTGGATGCAAACAGAGCCACAGGATTGGGCCTCCTGGGCGACCGTGTGGCAAAAACCCCTGTAAGGGGATTGGTCCTGTCACCCCTGGGATGAACCTGAAGAATGGCCCGCTTTCCTTCCGAGTCGCTTTCGTGAAACCAGCAGAGCACATGGATGTGGGAGAATCCGTCCAGACCCAGCAACCCCTCCTTGAACACCTCAAAGATCTCCACGGATGCGGACTCGCCCTCTTTGCGGATCACGCCTACAGGAACAACCTGAAACGTCTCTTCCACCCCCGGACCTCCTTGAATTTGACAGGCAGCGCCTCAACTGGTTCAATGAAGAAGACGCACGAGAGACCGCGCTGGCGTGCGGTTTCAACGAGATCGTGGTGGATTTCTTCAGGGACGCCCCTTTTGATCGGGAGACCTGAACGGCCAGTCCCGTCCGCTTTTCAGGCGCATCCTCTCCTGGATGGAAATCAGTGCATGCAACGGGGAGACACAGCCCTGTCCAGCAGGTTCACCACCACGTTGGTCACAATGTCGTGTTCCTCAGGGCCCACCTCGTCCATGACCGCTTCAACAAGATCATACAGGGTTGTCCTGATCCTCGCCGCGCACGGCGCAGGGCTTTCGAGATGATCATGAACCGCGAGTGACATTTCTCTTTACCTCCTCCACTTCTTGCTCACCTTTGAGAATCGTATCCCGGGTCAGCCATGCTTCGTCCTGTGCTTCTGCACGAAACATGCCAGCTGGTGAGGGAAGAGGTAACAGGCGGAAATCCGTAGAATTGGTTTCCCCGTAGTTTTCACTCCCCTGTGGGCGAGACTGCACTATTGTCCGGTCTTCGAGCCCTGGAGCGTCAGTTCTGCGGTCACACCCTGTTGAAAAACTCCTGGATCTCTTTGATGATCGAAACCCTCTCCTCCATCGCGGTATCCTCGCTGAAGAGGAAATCGAGGAGGAACACCATCCTGTAATCCACGGCCGAAGTCTTGTACTCCTGAAATGAAGTGACGAGCACGTCCTTCAGTTTCCCATAATCCTCTCTCTTGAACGGCTCCGTCTTCCTCAACACCAGGTTGATGGCCTCTTTCGCATCCTCTGCATTCTCGAGGACCACCTCAATCCCCTCCAGTTTTCTGACCGCCTTGATGATCTTCTCGCTTTCAACCTTGATCTTCATCGCCTGACCCCATCACACGGATTGATTTGAATGATCCATCATTCCCTGTGACATTTCAAGCAATTTGATTTTCGAATCGAAGTATCATACCATGGGGTGAAAGCTCATTGTGAAAGCCGGCAGAAACCGGCCTGAAAGGAGTTCTCCATGGACTTCAAGAAACACATCGTCACCGCCTGGAATCTCACGCTGGGCCATATCGGCCCCCTCATTCTCCTCACCATCGCCATGTCTGCTGTTTCTTTCATCACCCTGGGGATCCTTGCCCCCGTGACCATGGCGGCCTACATCCAGTCCCTCCTGCTGCTTCTGAGGGAGGGCCGGGAGCCCAGAATCCAGGATATCTTTTCAGAGATGAGACTCTTCTTCCCGCTCCTGCTTTTCGCAATCGTCGTGTTCCTGGCGACCCTCTTCGGATTCATGTTGCTCGTGATTCCGGGTATCGTCATCTCCCTGGCCGTGGCCTTCTTCTG
>JAFGPH010000644.1 GCA_016926135.1 Deltaproteobacteria bacterium | reverse complement strand
TCCCGCGGCACGAATTTTGAGGCCCTTGAAATCCTGCACCTTGCTGATCGGTTTCTTGAGGAAAACGAAGAATGGAAAAACCTGGATTTCACCGAGGGTCTTTGCCTTCAGCGTTTTCTCGAACACGGGCGCCATGATGTTACGTACCTCGAAATAGGCCTCCGGCTCCGACGGATAGGATCGGAAGGTCGGATAGGAATCCGCGATGGCGGCTTCCGGGACCTGGCCCGAATGGTAGCCCAGGGAGGTGTGGAAGAGGTCGATAGCGCCGGTAGCGGCGGATGACGGCAGGTCCTTCTCCTTGATGTACTCCGGCCCACCCACCCATTTGATCTGGACCTGTCCCTTGGACTTTTCCTTCACGAGGTCAAAGTATTTGAAATACATCTCGGCAAATGGAGACGTCTGCGGCCATGCGCCTGCAGCCTTGAGGACTACAGGTTCAGCACCGAACAGGCTGGCAGGGCCGACACTGCCGATGATGCAAAGACATATTGCTGCCACCCAAAAACATGTGCGTTTTTTCATACTGCCTCCCCCTTGAATTGTTTCGATGGATCAAAGCATTACACCCTGGACACTCTGCAGGCCAGACCTCTTATGTTAAAGGATCCCACCTCTTTGTTGAACGGTGGTTCGTCACTGGTTAGGATGTTATAATTTGAATCCGCAAAGCCGAACAAATAGGCTTCGGCCCTCTCCGGGAACCACCATGCATAGTCGGCCACGACCACGCGAGGGTCCACCCGATTCGACAGCTCGGCCCTTTGCCTGATGCTTCCTCGCGCCGTTTCGATGGTTACCCAGTCGCCGTTTCCAATCCGGAGCCTTGCGGCTGTGTCCGGATGCATGAGGAGCAGGGGGTCCGGGTGCAAGGTTCTGAGGCTCGGTATCTGCCTGCCTCCAGAATGGCGGTAGCCTTCCAGTTTTCGCGTCGTGCACAAAAGCGGATACTTGTCGGCCGGTTCGGGATCCACCTGAGGAATTTCAGGCGGCTCCCGGTATACCGGTAAAGGGTCGAAACCCAGGGATTCAAGCTCCGAGGAGTAAATCTCGACCTTACCGGACGGTGTTTTAAAACCGCTTTTTTCATATTGCCTGTACTCTTTAGGTTTTCCCTTGCCCGTATAGACGTTTACACGTTTGAATTCCTCAAACGTCAGGCCGGCCGGTTTCAGAATCGCATCCCAGAAATCATTGGGGCCCTTCCAGAAATCCGGGGCCAAATCGAGCCGTTCTGCAATGCCGTTGATGATCTCGTGGTCGGATCGACATTGCCCGATCTGTGCGACTTTTCGCTGCATCTGCGCGAGCGTTCCGATCGGATTCATCTGAACGCCATCGTATTCCAAATGCGTGGCGGCCGGGTAAACGATGTCCGCCATGGCGGCAGTCGGCGTCATGAACATGTCTGACACGGCGAGGAAATCGAGTTTTCTCATCGCCTGAAGGGTCCTTTCGGCATTCGGCCATGACAGGAGGGGATTTGACGCCATCACAAACATGGCCCGGATCGGGTAGGGATCCTCCTCGATCACACCCTTTACAACCGACATGGGGGTGGCGTATTTGAAATCAGGCAGCAGACCGGCGTCGACCTTCCTGTTCCGCGCTTCTTTCGTCAATTTGTGCCGAAGCTCCATTTCATGGGACCAGCGTCCGTGGACGTCGATCTGCGCGGATTTGGTGTTCGGATCGCAGTCACGAAATCCCGAGCCCTGCGTCTCCAGTTCGCCGCCCGGTACACCAAGATTGCCTGTGATCGCCATCAGGATTCCTATGGCGCGGCAGGTCTGGAAACTGTTCACCCCGTGGTCGAGGGCATTTCCCCATTCCACGTGGCTCGGCTTGTTTGTGGCATAGAGCCTGGCCGCCTTCACGATCAGGTCTTCAGGGATCCAGGTGATCCGGGCAACGCGTTCCGGGGGATAGGCCTGAACATGAGCCATCAGTTTTTCAAAGCCGACCGTCCACTTCTCGACGAAATCCCTGTCGTACCACCCTTCATGGATGATGATGTTCAGCATCCCCAGGGCCAGCGCAAGATCGGAACCCGGCCTGATCTGCAGCCAGAGATCGGAAGCTTTTGCGATTCCGGTCTGTAAGGGATCGATGGTGATGACCTTTGTTCCTTTCGGGACGGCCTGAGAAAAATTCCTGTATATGCAGAACCTTGTGGCGGCAATATTTGCGCCCCACACCATGACGCATGCGGGTGGATGCGCATAGTCGGCTGCGGGCAGAAAGCCGTATGTGAACTCGAGGGCGAGCATTTTCGGTATCCAGCAGACATGATCCGAGCAGACGACATTGGGTGTGCCGAATGCGTTGCCCAGCCGAACGAGCTGCGTATCCATGGGTCCTTTTGCAGAGCCGTGGACCATGGCGACCGCCTCCGGACCCGATTCCCGCTTGACCTTGTCGAGGGCCTCCGCCGTTAGGGCAAAGGCTTCGTCCCATGAAATTTCTTGCCATTTCCCCTCACCCCTCTCTCCGGCCCTTCGGAGCGGATGTGCGAGACGGGCAGGGTTATAGAGGTATTCCAGGGCGGCCCGGCCTATTTTGCACAAGCCGCCGCGGTTGGAGGGGCTCTCGGGGTTTCCTTTCACTCTGACGGGCCTACCCTCTTCGAGTTCGATCAACACGCCGCAACACGCGTTACAAAGGCCGCACACACTTTTCACTTCCTCATGTTCGCCCATGAAACCTCCTGGACATCGCCGGCGAATACTTCCACAAGGTCATTTCCATTCTTGTAATTCATATACCTAAAGCATGTCTATGGTCGCAACCAAAATCTGGCCTGCTGTTTGAGGCTTGAGGATCGCTTCGCTTGAGGTTTGAGGCAAAACCGTTCTTGCCTCCAACCTCTAACCTCCAACCTCCAACTTCTCCGCAACTTGCGGAGAAGTTACAGACTAAAGGTCCAGAGACATTTTGCTCCAAGCATTTTTACTGCCCTTGCCGCGCTCATACGCTGCCGGTCCCCTCGAAGTGCCGCACCAGGGCCTGTTTTCGGCCGGCGATGCGCCGGTACTTCTCGTTCGGGTACCCGAGGGCGATCACTGCATAGGCCTGCTCATCCTCCGGGATGCCGATTCTCCGGCAGATGCTCCGATCCCTCCGCATGGCCTGGATCGCGAAACCGATGAGACACGTCCCCAGTCCCAGTACATGGGCGCCCAGGAGGATGTTCTGCGTGGCAAGGAGGGCGTCCTCGGCAGCGCAGGAGGCCTCCTTCTTGGATCCCACCACGATGGCCGCAGGGGCCCCGTGAAAGAGGAGGTCGACGCCTTCCTTTTCCCATCGCTCAAGGCCGTCCCGGATCTTCTCGTAGTATTGCCGGTAATAGAATTCCAGTTCCGGCCTCCCGATCGCCTTCAGGAGTTTTCTCATCCAGGCCTTCTCCGCGGCCCGGTTCAGCCTTTGAAAAAAAGCACCCACCCGCTTTGCCAGGTCCAGAACCGCCTCACGGTGAGGCAGCAGGGTGAAGGTCCAGAGCTGGCAGTTCGAGCCTGAAGGCGCGGAGATGCCGATCCTCAGCAGATCCTCCAGGAGATCCGCCGGCACCGGTTTTTCCGTGTGGTAGTTCCTGCAGGATCGCCTGGACTGCATGATCTGCACCAGGTCCCGGATGTTTCCCTGCCCGTGGGGGAGCCACGCGTCACTCGTCCGGAAGGTCCTGAAGGTGGTCCACGCCGGATCGAGCGCCGTCACCTTCACAGCCCCTGCGGGGCAAACGGCGGCACAGTGGCCGCAGTTGAGGGATTCGGTGCCGGTGACGGCGGCCTTTTCCCCTTTCAGGGTGATCGTGTCTCTGGGGCACACCCTGACACAAAGCCCGCACCCGGTGCAAAGGTCTTCATCGATGATTGTCGTGACGGTTCTGTCCATGAATCGTTTTTCTCCTCCTTCAGAAGTGCTCCGGCTGGATCCCAATGGGTGCAGCTGTGGAGAGAGCCCGACGGACAGGTCCTTTACTCATTTGAATCATTTCCCGGCCGGACTCTCAATGTTAGACCCTCGACTGCAAGAACCTGAACAGGCTCGCCCTTTTCAACAGGTTGCCTATCTTCAGCCAACGCGGCTTTCCACAGCTCACCCCGGATCGTGATGTAGCCGGCGGGGTCCAACCTTTGGCTGGCGAAACCCGTGGCGCCCACCAGGGGATGGACCCCTGTTCCAGATGCAT
>JAFGPH010000643.1 GCA_016926135.1 Deltaproteobacteria bacterium | reverse complement strand
CCTGGAAGCCTACCTGCAATCCCGCATCCCGGGAAGTAGACTGCAGAAGACTCGACTGCCGCAGGTGCCCGAGCTATGTCTTTACCTGATCAACGAAGATTACCCCCGCGACGGCCTGACCCGGGAGCAGGCAGATGCACTGATGGACGATCCCCCTTACTGGGGCTTTTGCTGGGCAAGCGGCCAGGTGCTCGGCCGCCATGTCCTGAGCAACCCGCATTGGGTAAGGGGCAAAACCCTGGTTGATTTCGGCTCCGGGTCCGGCGTGGTGGGGATTGCCGCCAAAATGGCCGGGGCAGGAAGGGTCATCCTCTGCGACCAGGATGAAAGGGCGCTCCGGGCCGGGGAACTCAATGCCCGGCTGAACGGTGTGAGCGTGGACCTTTCCGCTGCGATGGGAGATCTCCTGGAAGAGGATGTCCGTGACTGGATGATCACGGCGGCCGATGTGTTCTACGACCGGGACAACCTGCCCCTGCTGGAAACCCTGCTGGAGAAATTTGCCACCGTGTGGGTATCCGAGTCGCGACTGAAGGGGCGGGCCCTGCCGGGTATGAACAGGATCGGCGACTATGACAGCCATACGGTGCCGGACCTGGATGAATCCGGCGAGTTCAACCGTGTCACCCTGTACCGTTCCCGGTGAGACACCACACTACCACATCCCATTGAAAAACGGATCCGCCTGCCACAGAATGATCCGACCATTGACATCTGTTCCCATTGTGCGTATTATGGGAGCATTGCTTTCGGAGGTTTCCTATGCCCAAGACACGTGTCAACGTGAGTCTGGACAAGGACCTGGCCGATTTTGCCAAGGTCTTTGCCGCCGAGAACCGTACGTCAGTGGCCGAAATGGTCACGCAGTACCTGCTGGCCCTGAAACGGCGAGTCGAGGGCAAGCACATGGAAACGGTTCTCGGGGACCCGGCATTTCGACAGGCGATGGAGGAGGCCCAGGCCAAGTTGCGGCGCGGGACCGCCAAGTGGCACTCCTACGATGAAGTCTTCGGCGACTGATGGAAGCGCGATTCGAAAACGAATTCCTGAAGGCCGTCAGGAAGCACGCCTCGATCAAGCACCTGGTCAGGAAAAAAGTCGACATGATCATGGAAAATCCCGTCGCCTTCGGCGAACCTTTAAAGGGCAATTGGCAGGGTTTCTACTCATGCCCCGTGAAGCGCAATTTCATCATCATCTACCTGTATTGTGACGTCTGCCGGAAAAAGGGTGACGATGCCGTCGTGGCCTGCGCCGATTGCCGCGAGACAGCCGACCAGACCGTCAGGTTCGTCTTGCTCGGGCCTCACGACAATGCTTATGGGGTATGATTTCCCGAGACCCTGAACTCCGTCTTATGACACCTCTGTTCTGTCGCTGATCGGGCAGGATATGGGCACGCAGTTAACTAATCTGAGATGCTCTTGTCACCGCACCTTACCCTATCGCATTCCAGTCCCGGGAGTGGAGGTCACTTCATGAGATCCGCTTTGCTAACCGCTGCTTTGATGCCGTTTATCCTGATCATGTCTTCTTGCGGCAGCCAGGTTCAGAACATGTATTACAGTGGCGATCATTCGGGAATCATCAACCAGATGGCCGGCAAAGGTCCCCTGACCAACATCAGCGGGATGGACCTCTACTACCTTTGTCCATCTTTGCTGTCGCAGCGAAACTACACGGACTTCTTTGCTTGCTGTGACGAACTCGAAAAACGGAAAAAAACGGAAGTCAACGCTCTGGGCCAGTTCTTCACTCCGACATTTTTCACCGCGCAATCCTACTCCCTCAGGGCCAAGGCCTACCTGGAAACGGGCGATTACGAGGGCTCAATCCGGTACGGTCGAGAATGCATGGTGATGTTTAAAAAGGAGAGCGCATTCGGCCGTTTCTCGGGGATGGACCATTTCGGCGTGGAGGCACTGGGCGCCCTAGGGGCTGCGTATGCGGTGAGTGGTCAGAGATCCGAGGCGCTTGAGATGTACAGGGAGTTGTCTGACTTCAAGATCTTTCCCCTGCGGGGCGACGCGATAGCGCAGGACATCCACTACCAGAGAGCGCGGCTGTTGATGGCCTTGAGGGAATATGAGCAGGCCATCGAACTGATCAGGAGCGGGAGCAGGATCGGTCTTTTCAAGGGCGTCGGATCCCAGCATGGATATTTTGACCTGTACCTGAAGTTCATGCTGGGGAAGGCCCTGTTCATGACGGGTAATTATGGAGAGGCTCGGGCAATCTATGAGGAATTGAATTCGATCCCGGGAATCGAGGAACAGGGAGAGCTTTTCTACCAGATCCGGGGCGATTTGGGGCGAATATACTTGAACGAGAAGATGTTCGAGAAGGCTCTTTCCTTTCTAAAGCAGGCCATCGAACAGGTTGAGTTCCAGAGGTCCAGGATTTCCGCAGATTCCGCTAAAATCGGTTTTGTCGGGGACAAACAGGTCCTCTACGGATGGATCGTGGGAGCCTTGGTCGATACCAAACAGTCTGCCGCCGCTTTCGAGTATGCCGAAAGAGGGAAATCCAGGGCGCTCGTGGACCTTTTGGCCCAACAAAAGGATTTCGGGGTACGAGATGGAGACAGCGGCTCGCTGGCCTCATACAAAGAACTGTCTGAACTGGAGCGTAAGTACTCGTTCATCCTAGAGGAGTCGGTCGGTGAGCGAAGACAGACCAGGAGCCTGATTATGGCGCTGAGGACGAGACTGACTTCATCGAACCCGGAACTCGCCTCGTTGGTGACGGTCAGCCCGGCGCCTGCGAGTTCGGTCCAGTCTTTTCTGTCCAAGGACGAAGCTTTGCTGGAGTACTACTATCAGGACAGCCGGCTGTTTGGGTTCCTGGTCACCAGGGACAAGGTGGAATCCCGAGAGTTGAATGGAAACGGCTTGAGGGAGGCTGTGAGCGCCTTTCGGCAATCGATTGCCGCGAAAGAGGGCGAGGTTCGGGTAAAAGAATTGGCCGCAGGACTATATGACAGGTTGATCAGGCCCTTTGCGGGTCTCTTCGAGAAATCGAATCTGACGGTGGTGGCGCACGGAGATCTGCACTATTTGCCTTTCTGCGCCCTTTATGACGGGAGTGCCTACTTGGTTGAGAAGGCAGCGTTACGGATGCTTCCCAGCGCCGCCTTGATGCAGTTCCTGACCGCGAAAGGAAAAAGGGACGGGAAGTTGCTGATTCTGGCCAATCCCGACCTCGGTAATCCAAACCTGGATCTCAAAGGGGCAGAAGCGGAAGCCGAGACGATTAAGGGCCTGTATCCGGACGCCGTGGTGCTGACGCGCAAAGATGCATCCGAGACGAACTTGAAGAAGACAGGGCAGCTCTTTGCCGGGATTCATATCGCCGCCCACGGAGAGTTCAACGCCGATGCGCCTTTGCAGTCCAGGCTGTTGCTGGCGCCGGATGGTCAGAACGACGGAAACCTCACCGCCGGGGAGCTGTTCGAGACGAAATTGGCCGCGGACCTTGTCGTCCTGTCTGCCTGCGAGACCGCTTTGGGCAAAGGGGGAGCGGGTGACGAGGTGTTCGGTTTTACCAGGGCACTCCTCTATGCCGGGTCTCGTTCCTTGGTGTCGACGCTCTGGCCGGTGGCTGACGAAGAGACCGCAATGCTCATGGCACAGTTCTACCGAAACCGGATGGGAATGACCAAATCGGAAGCGATTCGCCAGGCTCAGGTAACTCTCAAACGGTCGCGGCCGGAACCGTTCTATTGGGCAGCTTTCACGCTCACGGGCGCCGGGAGATAGGATTTCTGTCATGTCGTCAGCGATGTTACGTGCCAGGGACACATCACAAAGACCCGAAAACAATACCAGTGAATGGATCGACCAGGGTTTCCATGCGCAGTCTTACGAGCACTTGGGCCTTTGGGAGGCAAACAGGCATCTTTCTTGTCTTGGGGAAGCTTTTTTCATAAACCCATTTTGAGCTCGGGGGTTCGGCATAAGGTTAACGTAGCACCGGAAAGCATGACGATTTGTCAACCCATCACCTTCCCTTGTCATTTGGGTAATGTGATCCCTGGGCTGGGATCTTCCCTGTTTAGAATTGATAAAGAAGTGTTAAGGTGATTGTGCACACCCGAAGAGTGGTGCTATGATCTAATCAACTTTTCAGCTAACTCATCTCTTATCCACGATAATTTCATGAGGCACGCCCTCTTTCATAGGATTGACACAGGGCAGCTGCCAAGAAGCTCAGGAGGGACTTATGACAAGAAAGCTTGTCGCTGAATTCATTGGTACCTTTTGGTTGGTTTTGGGGGGATGTGGAAGTGCCGTTCTTGCTGCCGCGTTTCCAAAAGTGGGGATCGGGCTTCTTGGTGTGTCGCT
>JAFGPH010000124.1 GCA_016926135.1 Deltaproteobacteria bacterium | reverse complement strand
TCTGGCAGAGCTGAATCTGCCACGAATAACCGCGGAACCAGGAATACCCATTGGAGACCCTGTCAACACCCACGCATCCCGGGGCATTGCGATAACAACCCAGCCGGACAATGCCGCCGTAATAGGGAAAGTCATGATGGTGGCGGCCGCGAACCTTGATGCCTTCAGCCACCTGGCAGATGGGATGGCCGCAGGAGGCGCAAACCAGCCGCCATTCCCGGATCTTGTCCTCTTCTTCAGGCCCAAGGATAGAGCCGCTCTCCTCGATGTAGGTCAGGTGATCCAGGTCCTCTTTCGAGGGGTATCTCCCCGAAGATCTTTCGGTGATAAAGGAGGGGAGCTTACATTTCTCAAAATCTTTTACCATATCCTCCAAGAGCCCCTTACCCTCGACGATCTATCTGATGGAAGAGTTGACCGCGGAAAAGTTGTGCCGCCGCCTACCCGCCCTATATCGTCCCTCGTTGATATTTCGAGACCTGATTCGGTGCGTGCTCAAACCTTGTAAACCTTGCAGAGAAGCGTGCGAAGAGGCCACCCACCGCTCATGGGGTTGCAGATGTCCGGGTCATCGTTGGTCAGGACATTGCAGTTCGATTTCCAGACCCCATGCAGAGAAGGTTCCGCGCCGTCTTCTTCCGGGAACCACCACCCGTGTTGGGCATGCACAACCCTGGGGTCAATTCCATCGAAGAGGGTGCACTTCTGGGCGATCCGACCGCGGGGTGATTCGATCCAGACCCAGTCACCGGCCCGGATATCCAGCTTTGCCGCCGTGTCGGGGTGCATCTGCATGAGGGGATCGGGGTGCATTCTTCTCATGTTTGGAACCTGCCGATGTTCGGAGTGGTAGAAGGGAAGGTGTCGGCCTCCGGTAATCAGGATCAGGGGATACTCCCGGGCCAGATCGGGCTGACTGTAGGGGGATTCTGAGGGCTCGGCGTACCGAGGCAGGGGATCGTACCCGAGGGCTTCCAAGACCTTGGATGAGATCTCGATCTTGCCGGTCTCCGTGGCGAAACCGGTCCTCTCGTAGCGGTGAACCTCCTTGGGCGTGGAGAGAAACCCTCCCTGACCCATGAATTGCTCGAACGTCAGGCCCAGGGGCCGGAGCCGGTAGTCGTAAAGAGCCTCCAAGGTTGGCCAAGGCCAATCGTTCTGCTGGCCGAGCTCAAGTCCCAGACCTCGCCACACGTCGTAATCGTCCCTTCGGTCATACATCCCGGGCACCGTCCTGGGCAAGGCCCGCTCGCTCCCCACGACCCCGGAGTAGGTCCACAACCAGGGCCTCTCCAGGTAGGTTGTGGCCGGCAGCACGTAATCAGCCAACTGCGCGCTCGGCGTCATGAAGAAGTCGGCCACGACGTAGAGGTCAAGGCTCCTGAGAGCCGCGTGGACGAGTTTCGTGTTCGGTGCTGTCACCATGGGATTGCTCGACAGGGTGATGAGACCGCGAACAGGGTAGGGTCTTCCCGTGAGTATGGCGCGATAGAGGGTCGGACCGTGGGCAAAGACCTCGTAGGAGGTTCGGTTATAGGCCTCTTCCCCGTACACCCTGCGCACGGGGGTTTGAACCTGATCGAAACCTCTCCGGGACATGAGTCGAAAACGGTCAAGGCCGAGGGTTTTGCGGATCTGCTCTTCCGGAAGACGATCATGGGCAGCGATGGCCTGCTCATGGATGAGCCCGGGGTAGGGCGTGGTAAAGACGTCTCCCCCTTTTTCATCCACGTTTCCACAGAGGGCGGAAAGGATGAAATGGGCGTGGAGGCTTTCGATCACACTGGGCAGGTGCTCGATGCCCATGCCATGATTGGTCACGCCGGGGGTCAGGCTTGCGTACCACTCCGCGGCCATGCGGATCTTTTCGGGGGGTATCCAGGTGATCTTGGCCACCTTGCCGACAGGATACTCCTTCACCCTCTCCCTGAGGGCGTCAAAACCATAGGTCCACCTTTCCACGAAGGGCTTGTTGTACAACCCTCTGTCTATGATGTCGTGAATCATGCCCAGGGCAAGGGCGCAATCCGTGCCGGGCCTGATCTGGAGCCACAGGTCGGCATTCTTGGCAGTGTCGATCCCCCTGGGATCAATGACGATAATCTTCGCTCCACGCTCTTTTCGCGCCCTGGTGGCCGCCTTCCAGAACACATCCCAGTATCGGGGCCCACCCCCTCCCCAGAGCAGGATGCACCTGGTGTTCTCCCGAACCACGGGGAAAACGCGCCAGCCGAAGATGGCGTGGCTCATGACGCAGAAGGGACCGTAGCAGATCTGGCCAGCTCCGGTGTGGTTTGGGGAACCCAAGAGATTGAAGAAGCGCTGCCGGATCTCGTCGTGTGTGCGTCCCGTGCCGCTTGTTGTGGCAACGGCCTCGGGACCGAACTGTGCCACGATCCGCCTGAGCCTCTCGCCGATTTCACCAAAGGCTTCTTCCCAGGAAATGTGCCTCCACTTGTTCTCCCCTCGATCCCCGGAGCGTTTCATCGGAGTGTTCAATCGGCCGGGGTGAGAGAAGTACTCCACCACATTTCGTCGCCTTGGACAGCCCTTGGTCACTGCATAAGAGGACCTGGTGCCGGGAAAGGTCTCGTCGGATTCGACGGAGACGAGGCGGTCTCCGTCGACTGAGGCTGCCAGCCTGCATGCGTTGTGGCACTGCATGCAGATGACTCGTTTGATTTGGGCCACGGTCATCTCCTATTCCTGCAGATACTTCACGAAAAGTTGACCCTGGATGCGCCGCGGGGAAAAACGGAGTTTTTCACTTTATTGAAAAGGAAACGATAAGTCTACTGAGGCTTTGCAGCGTTGTCCCTGAACGGCTCTTGACCAGGGCGGCCCCCCGCTTGCCATTTTGGCGTTCCGGGGCAGGGTGTCGGGGCTCGACCGGTAGATCAATGAAGCTCTTGAGCACGATTAAGAGGGTCACCATGCCTTCTCGTGCATGATTTTTTTCATCTTCTCTTCGATCTTCTTTTCCACGAGCATCAGCTTCTGGGCACGGGCCTCCTTGATCTTTTCGACGAGGACCTTCAACTCTGCAGGCTTTTCCAGGAAATCCATGGCCCCGAACTTCATGGCCTCGATGCCCTTTTCGACCGTGGCGTGCCCGGTCAGGAGAATGACCTGAATGTCGGGCCGTTTCTCTTTCACGGCCTTGAGGACCTCCAGGCCGTCCATCTCCGGCATCATCAGGTCCAGTACGATGACGTCATAAGGATTCTCCTGCACCATCCTGACCGCGTCAGCCGGCGAGGCCGTGGTTGACACGTCCATGTCCCTCTGCCTCATCCGTTCGGCCATGGCCTCCAGGAATTCCTCTTCGTCGTCGACCAGCAGTACCTTCTCAGACATGGCCTCTCTCCTTTCCATGAACCCCTCCGGGCCGTCAGGACCGGGAAGGGGTCTCACAGGATTCGGTTCGTTGCTATGCGAAGGACAAGCGCTTCTGATCCTTCATCCAGAACCATCTCGGCATCCAGAGCAAGGAGGAAGGCTTTCTCTCTTTCCCCCGGGAAAGGCTCCGTTTGCCTCCTCCACGATGGCTTGATCCCGGTGAACGTGACCTTTACAGATCCCTCCGTGACCTCGGCTCCCACGGCGACCGCCTTGTCTTCCTTGGCCGCATTGAAGGCAAAGTCGAGACACTGCCACAGGAGGTTTTCCAGCAGAAAGGGGAGGGTGGTGATCGGTATCCTTTCCGATGGGGGTTCCAGGGTGACGCTCACACCGCGCATGGAGGCGGGCCTCGAGGAGAGGGCGCAAACCAAC
>JAFGPH010000642.1 GCA_016926135.1 Deltaproteobacteria bacterium | reverse complement strand
GATGTTGGCGCCGAACTGCTTGAGCTGGACTGCGGACATGAAGGCCATGATCAGGCCCAGGAGGAAGCTGATCAGGGATACGATCGGCAGTGCGTCCACCCCTGTCCTCTGCATGGCGTTGATGGTCTCTCCGGTCCGAAGGGACCTGGGATGAAGACACACGTGGAGCAATGCGAGAAACACGGAACCGACGAAGGAGATGAGGTATCTCATGTCCTGTGCGTGACGGATGCCCGCATCTCCCAGGCGCACCATCATCCCGGGCTGACGCTTCCTCCTGAGGGCGGTGGGTTCACCCAGGGATTCGAACCGAAAGATCTTCAGGATCTGCTGGATTTCCTCGTCCGCATTCTCAATCCGGAAGCCTCCCCCTGCCCTGGCCATCATGGTCTTGATCTCCACAAGAACGAGCACCCCGAAGTCGTCCAGATAGGTCACCCTGGAAAGGTCAACCGTCAGGTCCTGGGGGGGGGCCTCGCGGAAGAGGTCGTCCAGTTCCCGGATCAGGAGGGAAGATCTGGCGGCGTCCAGCCTGCCCCAGAGGTGAAGGGCCATGCCTCCCTCCCCGGACTCCGACACCTCAAAATATCGCGAATGGGCGCGCGCGGTAGTCATCATGGCTGCTGCTTCCGGAACTGAAACCCTCTCAAGTCCTCCTCCCCGGCCCCGAAGTCCCTCTTCAACGCCTCCATGTCCATCTGAAAGACGATCCAGCCGAGAAACCGCCTGTCCCTGACCATCTCAAAGGCCACTTCGACGCCCCTGTGGCCCATGGGATGCTTCTTATCGGCACGATAAAGGGTAAGCACCCTGTGAGGAGATTTGTCACTGCCATGGAACTCGATACCGGCATAACTGCTGCCCAGAAGGTCCTTGGCGAACTGGCGATTCCCGGGGTAAAAGGCGTCGAAAACCCTCTTGTCCCTGTCGAGGAGCAGAATGCCCTTGTAAGGGGTCTCCTTGGAGTCTTGAACCTTGAAGAACTCGTTCAGGGACGGATTCGTCCTGGACCTGTCGCCGCTCAGGAAGGACTCTTTCAGGAGGGACTTGAGGAGGAGGTAGTCCCTGGCGAGTTGATTCTTGAGTTCCTGCTTCTTCACATCGACCGTCTGGACACCCCTCGAGAAGTAAGGATAGGCAAAGAACGACGCCGCTCCCAGCAGGCCGAGCAGGGCCAGCGTGGGGATGAGCCAATTGCGCACCCGCCGGTAGCGGCGTTCCAGGTTTTGCACGGCGGTCACGTCCCGGCCCAGGGAGAGAACGCCCTGGAAATTGTGGTGTCCGTCATAGAGTATGGTCGTGCTTGTGGATATGTGCCTGATCCCCTTTTCCGGATGCCGGATCTTGAGGATCTTCTCCCGCACGGAGTAGCGTGACTGAACCTCCTCGATGTAGCTTTTGTAAGCCTGTGGCTCGTCGTAGATATCCTCCATGGACCGGTCGTACATCTCGTGCCATTCCCTGCCGTAGAGCCTCTCGGCCGCGCTGTTCCAGGTGAGGATCTTCCCCTCCTTGTCCGTGAGAACGACCGCATCGGGCAGCTGGTCACAAAATTCCCTCAGCCCGTAAAGGGCCTGGCTCGTCTCATCGAGCCGATGGGCCAGGAGTTTGGTGATCTTCTCGGCCACGGAAGGGAATTCGTTGAGGAAGTCCGAGACCTTTTCCTTGGGGATGCAGAGGACCTTCACCGGTTCGCATGCCTTGGCCGAGGCGGTCCTGTTCCCGCCGAGAAGAAAGGACATCTCTCCGAACAGTGAACCCCGCTCCCTGATTTCTGCGATTTTCTTGTTCCCCTTCAGGACGTCGATCCTTCCCGATACCAGGATGTAGAGATCCTGGGAGACGTCTCCCTCCAGGAAGAGGATGTCCCCCTCTCTGAAGGTGGTCATGTACTTTGCCAGGTCGGGGTTTTTGGTGATTTCCTCAAGCATGCTCTGGTGGCCGTGAAGGGGTTAGTCGGTCAAAGCAGTACTCCCGTTTTCCGAATCTTTACTATAGGCGAGCGGAGCGGCTGCGTCAAGCGGATGAGCCGGGCCTGATCAGCCATCAAGGCATCCAGAAAATCCCCTTAAAAAGGGGCCTGAGGTGTGGTATCCTGCTGGAACAACTGGTCCTGGAGGAACGCCGGATGGAGAAGCTGGTCAAGTTTCGACCTCAAGAGGTTGTGATCGAAGAAGGAAGCAAGGGCACTTCCGCCTACATCATCCTCTCCGGCGCGGTGGAGGTCATCAAGAGATCCGGAGACAGGGAGGTCACAGTGGCGACCCTGGGGGCGGGGCAGGTCTTCGGGGAAATGGGGCTCATCGAAGACAGGCCGAGGTCAGCCACGGTCCGGGCCCTCACCGAAGTCAAGGTGAGGTGCATTGACAGGGAGCACTTCAACGAACTGTTGAAGACCAAACCCTCCATGCTCATCCCCATCATGAAGAGTCTTTTCGAGAGGCTTCGGCAGGTGAGTGACATGCTCGCGGAGAGGTCGTTCTCCGGGGACAAGCCCAAGGCCGTTGAAAAGACCTATGAGGTCATTATGGAGGGCCAGACCGAAGAGGCGAGAAGGGTACTCGATGACCGAAGCCTCTGCGTCACCAAATTTCCCTTCCTGATCGGAAGGGAGTCACAGAATCCGGATGCGGACGTCTTCTACAACAACGACCTGTTTATCCGGGAGGAGAAGCCGTACATGGTATCCCGAAACCATCTGGCCATCAGTAACGAGGGGGGACTGATCTGGGTCGTGGACAGGGGAAGCGCCTTCGGGACGATCGTCAACGGAAAGGAAGTCGGTGGCCGGAGCGGCGTGACCCGCGTTCCCCTTGATAAGGAGGTCAACCAGGTGGTCGTCGGGCCGGCGACCTCCCGGTTCATCTTCCTTCTCCGGCCGGTCGTGGTGCAATCATGACGGCACACGGCACACGGTCCACGGCTCAAGGGAACTCAGGAAAGATATTCGTTTCCTCGCGCCGTGCGCCTTGTGCCTTGCGCCCTCTCCTATCTACAGGTACTGCATGATCCCGTTTTCCTTTGTCCACACCGCCGATCTCCACCTGGACAGCCCCTTTTCCTCCATTAGCCAGAACGCCCCGGAAGTGGCCGGGGTCATGCGTGACGCGACCCTCCATGCCTTCGAGAGCGTGATTCGGCTCTGCCTCCGGAAGAAGGTGGACTTCCTCCTGGTGGCCGGCGATGTCTACGACGGCGCGGACAGGAATCTGAGGGCACAGGTGAGGTTCAGGGACGGTCTGGTACGACTTCACGAGGCGGGCATCTGTTCCTTCATCGTCCATGGGAACCACGATCCCCTGGAAGGGTGGTCTTCGTCCCTCGAATGGCCCCCTTCGGTTCACATTTTCGGGGATCAGGTGGAAACGGCAGGGGCCAGGAAAGGGGACGCCCTGCTGGCGAGGGTGCAGGGGATCAGCTATGCCAAGCGGGAGGAAAGGCGCAACCTCTCCCTCCTCTTTGGGCGAAAGGACGCGACCTTTCATATCGGACTTCTCCATGCGAATGTGGGGCAGGACACGGGCCATGAAGCTTACGCCCCCTGTTCCCTTGATGATCTGCGCAGGGCGGGGATGGACTACTGGGCGCTGGGCCACGTGCATCGAGCCCGTATCCTTGCCGAAGGCCCGCCCACGGTCGTGTATCCGGGCAATACGCAGGGAAGGAGTGTCCGGGAGGCGGGCAGGAGGGGGTGTTACCTCGTGCGGGTGAGCGAGGACAGGCACGTGGACCTTGAGTTTCACGGGACGGAAGCGGTTGGCTGGGCCTTTCGAGAGGTCTCCATCCGCGATCTCCGAACGGAACAGGATCTTCTGGACACCCTGGAGGGGACCTGCCGGGACCTGGCCGGGGAGGCTTCAGGAAGACCCGTCATGGCCCGCATCCACCTGACCGGCAGCGGTCCTCTGTACGGGTCTCTCCAGAACCAGGGTCAGGTCTCGGACCTCTTGAAAATCCTTCGGGAAAAGGGCCTCTCCGGTTCCCCTGTTGTGTGGGTTGAGCAGGTTCGGATCGGGGTCACCCCCGAACGGGACGTGAAAGTCCTGATGGAGGCGAATGACTTCGTGGGTGAGTTGCTCAGGGTCTCCCGAGAGCACCTGGGGGAAGAGGATCTGGCAGGCCTGCTGGACGAGGATCTGAATTCCCTCTTCGAGGATCCAAGGGCGCGCAGATTTCTGGTCCGGCCGGACGCAGAGGGGTTGAAGGCACTCCTTATGAAGGCGGAAGGCATCTGCGTGGACCATCTCGCAGGAGGAGGGGACGAATGAGGTTCAGCGGCCTTCACCTTCAGGGATTCGGCCTGTACCATGACCTCAGGATCCGAGACCTGTCTCCCCGCCTCACCCTGTTTCTGGGACCCAACGAATCCGGCAAGAGCACGCTTCTTTCCTTCATCAGGGCGGTTCTCTATGGCTTCCCCGACGGCCGGAGCGCGGAGAACCCCTATCCTCCCCTGGCAGGAGGCCGGCACGGAGGGAGCATCAGCCTGGTCCTGGAGGATGGTCAGGTTTACACCCTCACCCGTTATGCGGGTACCAAAGGGGGGAAGGCGGAGGTTCACGGTCCCCAGTCGGGCAGGGCGTCACTGGATAGCCTCCTGGGTCCGGGGAACAAGACCCTCTTCAGGAACGTCTTCGCCTTTCGCCTCGAGGAACTCCAGGGCATGGAAACCCTCAACGCCGAGGCCGTGGGGGAGGCCCTTTTCAGTGCCGGGGCCGGAGTGGACCCCGGTGCGCTTTCGAAGCTCAGGGCCGGCCTGGACAAAAAAGAAGGGGAGTTGTTCAGGCCGCGCGGCCCCAAGACGCAGATCCATTCCATTCTCACCCGGCTGACCGTCATTGCCAGGGAAAAGAGCACCCTCCATGGTTCCGTGGCGGAGTACGATCAACTGCGGTCCGGGGCGGTTCGTCTCTCAGGGCAGGTAAAGGGCCTGGAGGGGAGAAGGGTCGGGCTTTTGGCAACGCTGAAGGAAACGGAACAGTGGGTCCGGATCTGGCCTGAGTGGATCGACTTTTGCGCGGCAGGAGAGAGGCTGAAGGAACTGGAAGAGGTCGACCATTTTCCCCCGGACGGTCCGAGTCGCCTGGATGGTTTGAAGGCCCGTTTGGCGGACGCCCGAAACGAGCTGGACGAAAAGGAGGTGACCCTCGGCCGGCTTGAGTCGGAACTCTCCCTCCTGAAGAACGTGCCGTCCATACTGGAGCATGCCTCTCCCATCAGGGGCCTTCGAAGGGATCAGGGCCGTTTCGAGGCCGTGGACCAGGAGCTCGCTGCGCTCGGGTACGAACGGGCACGGGGAGAGGAGAGGCTGAAGGAAGGGCTCCGTCGTCTGGGTCCCCTCTGGGACGAGGAAAGAATACAGGGGTTTGATCTCTCCATTGCCACCCGCGAGGAGGCCAGGCATCACCGCGAAGGCATCTGGAAGGCGGAGGAGGTGTTGGCCGGAAAAAGGGAGTCCCTCCACCAGGCCCTTTCCGGTAGGAGACTCGCGGAGGGAGTGCTGGGGAACCTCACCGAGCCTACCGTGAAGGATGTCGATCTCCTCCTCCGCATGAAATCCGCGTGCCGGAGATTGCGGGAATTCGGAGGGAAGATGGATGCCCTCAGGAAGGAGGCGCTCTATCTCCAGGAACACCTGGATGAACTGAAGGCGGAAAAGGGGGCGCTTCTGGCCGTGGAGGGGGGGCAGGGGGGGGCTCCGGGCATTTTACCGCTTCTGGTGGGCCTTGGAGGAGCGGT
>JAFGPH010000641.1 GCA_016926135.1 Deltaproteobacteria bacterium | reverse complement strand
GATGTTGGCCAGCAGGTTCTCGTCATCGGGCAGGTGCGACGCATCAATGGCGATAGAGGTGATCCCCGCCTCGAACATGGTGGGGATCTCCACCTTGGCCGCTTCCAGGTCCTTCTCGCCCTTGATGCCGTAGTGATCCGCGTGGACGGCGACGGGCACCGTCAGGCCCAGTTCATTACAAACCGCGTCGACCTGTCTCGCCATGTTCCAGTAGTTGACGGCGCAGTAGGCGCCGGCGCCTCCCTCGGACTTGGCGATCTCGATAAGGATGGCCGCATTCGCCCTTTGCGCGGCCTGAAGGGCACCGCGCAGCACAAAATGATTCCTGCCGTTCGCGGCAATGGTCATGGCCTTGCCCTTGGCGATCATGGCCCGGTCGATCACCTTGCCGCTCACGATGAGGGCCTTGGAGTTCGGAAAGAGCCTTGTCACATTGGGCGGGCGGCCGATCCGGAGTGCCTTCTGAAAATCCTGGGGTGAGATCGTCTTCCGGGACAACATGGCGTTCCTCCTTGTCTTGTGCCCTGGGAACCGGGACGCGGCCAAGCCGCAGCCCCCATCCCCGGCATGGCATCTATCTCTGCGGTTCCACGATGACCTTGACGCACTCGTGATCTACCGGACACGCCACCGCGAGGAAACCCTCCGTGCCCTCCGCCAGCGAAAGCCGGTGCGTGATGAGGGGCGTGACCGGGACGCTACCCGCCTTGATGAGGTTCAGGGCCGTGCGGCAGTCCGCCGGGGCCCCCGCGTAGGTGGAAGTCAGGGTAACCTCCGTTCTCCAGAAAAGGTCGTTGATCGGCGTCGGAATCCTGGCCCCCTCCGCGGCGCCGGCAAAAAAGAGGACCGTTCCTCCCCTCTCGACGGCGCTCAGGGCGAGGGGGATGAAGCCGTCGAAACAGATGATGACCAGGTCGGCCAGACGGGACCCGTTCACTTCCCTGAGTCTACCCATCAACCCCTCATTCGCATCGAGGGTGACGTGGGCCCCCATCTCTCCGGCCTTGGCAAGGCGAAAGGGGATGGTGTCCGCCGCGATCACCATTCCGGCCCCCAGGGCCCTGGCGAGGCCGACATGGAGCAATCCGGAGATCCCGCTTCCCAGGACCAGCACCGTCTGGCCGGGCCTCAGTCGGGCATGGTTCTGTCCCCGGAGAACGCACGCCAGCGGCTCCATGAAGGAGGCCTCCTCGTACGAGACCCCTTCCGGAATCGGGAACACTCCCCGATCTACATTGATCGAGGGTATCCGGACATACTCGGCAAAACCGCCGGGGTGGAAATGGGTCCCCCTCAGGAGGGTGTCGCACATCGTGTGGTGCCCGGTGAGGCAGTAGTGGCACGTGTTGCAGGGCACGTGGTGCGTGGCAGCCACCCTGTCTCCCTTTTTGAAACTTTCGACCCCCTCCGCCACCTCAACCACCTCTCCGGCCACTTCATGACCGAGTACCAGTGGCACCTTGTCCCTGCGGTACCACTCCATCACGTCACTCCCGCAGATGCCGCTCGCCAGCACCCGCATCAAGAGCTCACCGGGTCCTATGGCGGGCACATCCATCTCCTCGAGACGGACGTCCCTGTTGCTGTAATACATGAGGACACGCATGGATCCCGGTCTTCCCATAATCGGTCTGTTTCAGTAGGGACCGGTTAGGATGAGTTCTTGATAGCACATAAGTCAGTTCAAGCGCGGCCCTGTTTCACGGTTTGGAAGAGGTCCCAAGCCTGTTTGGGCGTCACCCCTTCATGGATCACGGCATGAAGCGCCCGCATCATGGCCAGGGGGTGCGGATTCTGCCAGACATTGCGACCCAGGTTGACCCCGATGGCACCCTTCTGCATGCCGTCGTAGACAAAGTCGAAGACCTCCAGTTCCGTCTCACACCTTGGTCCGCCGGCAATCACCACGGGCACAGGGCATCCGCTGGTGACCTTGTCAAAGTCCTCGGCGCAGTAATAGGTCTTGACGATCTTCGCGCCCAGTTCCGCTGCAATGCGACAGGAGAGGCCCAGGAATCGGGCTGTCCTCTTTTCGAGTTCTTTTCCGACCGCGGTCACGGCCATGACGGGGATGCCGCAATCTTCACACTCATTGACAAGGAATGCAAGGCTTTCAAGGGTCTCCTTCTCATAGTCGCTTCCCACGAATATGGAGAGCCCCACTGCGGCAGCGTTGAGACGGATGACCTCCTCTATAGAGGTGGTGAGGACCTCGTTGGCGAGATCCCTGCCGATGACACTCGTACCGCCGGAAACCCTCAGGATGACGGGAACATCCGTGCCGGGATCGATTGCGGAACGGAGCACGCCCCTGGTGACGAAGAGCCCGTCTGCATAGGCAAGCAGATCCTTCACCGTCTCGCCGGGTCTTTCCAGACATCTTGTGGGACCCTGGAAGTAGCCGTGGTCTATGGGGAGAAACTGGCAGTGACCGTCCGGCTTGATCAGGCGCGAGAGGCGGTTCCGCATGCCCCAGTCCATGCACCGGGCGCCCTTGATCCATTCCTCCTGATCACCTTTTGCCGCGGGCCCCATTTCCGAAGCCCCCCTTGCATCGAGCATCCT
The DNA here is from genome assembly GCA_016926135.1 of Deltaproteobacteria bacterium. The sequence goes on along the minus strand of JAFGPH010000641.1, from coordinate 13,461 downwards.
TTCCGCATCCGCCATATCCCGGTTCCTCCAAGCCCGACCTGTTTGGGTCTAAGTTCCTTTAGCCACACAAAAATTATTGTTGTATTCTAATGACAACCCCCTCTCCCTGTCAAGCGGCAATTGGCCCTGAGAGACCACACCCCCACGGCCCTCTCAGCGATGGCGGTCTTGAATCACGAGGGCCTTGGGGGGTGGTCGTGCAGGCCGCAACGGTTTCTACGGTGTGCCTCGAACCGTTCTTCTTACGGAGGCGGTTGCGGAAGTGGACTTGACAGGGTTAGGCTGACGTTATAGAGCTTTTGAGCATCCTTCAGAATCGGTTCCTCATAGGCTTGGTGACAGGAGGCTTCAGACCATGGCTCTGTTTGTCCATTCCAATGTCGAAAGGGAGATGGAGGTCTATGGATATGACTCGGTGGTGAAAAGCCACTGCCGGATGTGCCACGGTGGATGCGGGGTTCTCGTCTACGTGAAGGACGGGAGGGTCGCCAGGATCCAGGGAGACCCGGACTGCCCCATCAATCACGGCACCCTCTGCACCAAAGGGATCGCCTCGGCCCAACTCGCCTATCACCCGGATCGGCTCACCCACCCCGTGAAGAGGGTCGGACCCAAAGGCAGCGGCCGGTGGGAGCGCATCTCCTGGGACGAGGCCCTGGATACCATCGCGGGAAGGATCCTGCACTACAAGGAGCACTTCGGTGCAGAGTCCATTGTGATGGGCTACGGCACGGGACGGGAGAACGAGGCGGTCATCTACCGCTTTGCCAATCTCCTGGGAACGCCGAATGTGCTTACGGCCGGCCATTTCTGCTATGGCCCCCGCATTGCCACATCCATCATCACGTGCGGGACCAATCCGATTGTGGACTATCAGAACAGCCCCAAGTGCATCATGGTCTGGGGCAACAACATCGTGATCAGCAATCCGGACGAGTACAAGGGAGAGCCCTTTTCCGTGGCCGTGAGCAAAGGGGCAAGGCTGATCGCGGTGGATCCCAGGCTCACCCGCATAGCCGCCCGCGCCGACGTGTGGCTGCAGCTGCGGCCCGGGACCGACGCAGCACTTGCCCTTGGCATGCTCCATGTAATCATCCAGGAGAAGCTCTACGACCGGGAGTTCGTGGAGAACCATGTGCACGGTTGGGAACCCTTCGTGAAACGCGTTCGCGAGTACCCCCTGGAGAAGGTGGAAGAGATCACCTGGGTCCCCGGGGAGAAGATCATACAGGCGGCCCGGCTCTTCGCGACCACCAAGCCGGCAGCCATTCAGTGGGGGGTCGCCATAGAGCAGCAGGTGAACTGCGCGGACAATGACCGGCTCCTTATTGCCTTGATGGCGGTAACCGGGAACCTGGATATGCCGGGCGGGCAGGTGCTCTTTCAGCCCCCCAGGATCCGGAACGTGGGGCACTTCGGCGCCCACAGGATGCTGCCCGACGTGCAGAGGGAGAAACGTCTCGGCGGTGACCGTTTTCGCCTTGCCGGCCAATTCGCCATCATCAACCCCAAGTGCGTCTGGGACGCCATCCTGGAAGAGAAGCCTTACCCCGTGAAGATGCTCTTCTTCATCAGTTCCAATCCCCTCATGACCCGGGCCCATGCGAGGGAGGTCTTCCAGGCGCTTCAAAGGGTGGAGTTCATGGCCGTCTCGGACTTCTTCATGACACCCACGGCGGAACTCGCGGACATCGTGCTCCCGAGCGCCACATGGCTGGAAATGGACTACATCGGGGATTTCTGGAAGAGGCACGGTTACATCCTGCCCAGGCGAAAGGTGATCCAGGTGGGGGAATGCCGCTCCGACCATGAGATGCTCAATGACCTGGCCCACCGTGTAGGGCAAGGGGGGCACTGGTGGGAGAATTTCGAACAAGCCCTCGACTGGATCCTGGAGCCCATGGGGATCACCTGGCAGGAGTTCAAGAAGATGGACTATGTCCGCGGCGAGGTGGCGAATCAAAAATACCGGGTCAAGGGGTTCTCCACACCCAGCAGGAAGGTCGAGCTTTACTCCACGGTGCTCGAAAGCATGGGGTACGATCCCCTGCCCCGCCACCGGGAACCCCCCGAGAGTCCGTACAGCACCCCGGACCTCTGCGGGAAGTATCCTTACGTCCTGATCACCGGCAGGAGACTCCCGGGATTCTTCCATTCCGAGAACCGCCAGGTGCCGTGGCTGAGGGAACTCCACAGGGACCCCCTGGTGGAAATCCATCCCGAGACGGCAAGGAGGGAAGGCATCCGGGAGGGGGATTGGGTCGTCATTGAATCCCCCCGCGGAGGCATCAGGCAGAGGGCCAAATTCTTTGACGGCATCGATCCGAGGGTCATCTCGGCGGAACACGCCTGGTGGTTCCCGGAGAAGAGGGATCCACAGCATGGTTGGGATGAGTCCAACGTCAACATCCTCACCAGCAACGCCTACGACAATTGCGACCCTGCCATGGGTGCCACCCACGTCAGGACGCTCGTGTGCAGAATCCGTCCCGCGCGAGAGAAAGGAGGCCTGTGATGGTTAGCCTGCATATCGATCATGAAGATTGCTGGGGTTGCAGGACCTGCGAGGTGGCCTGCAAGCAGGAGATGGGTGCTCCGGACGGCGTCAGGCTGATCACCGTCACGGAGGACGGGCCGAAGATCGTGGAAGGGTCGCCACACTTCGTCTTTGAGGTGAAACTGTGCAGACACTGCGAGGCTCCCCCTTGCGCGGAGGCCTGCTTGGAGGGCGTCATCACGAAAAGGGAGGACGGGATCGTGGTGCTGGACTCCGAGAGGTGCACGGGCTGCCAGTCCTGCATGGAGGCCTGTCCCTATGAGGCCATCGCCTTTGACAGCGTTGAGGGCGTCGCACGCAAATGCAACCTTTGCTACCACAGGGTGGACAGGGGCCTTCTTCCGGCCTGTGCGGACAATGTCTGCCTGGCCCACTGTATCCACTTTGAGGGTGATTAAAGCTCCGGCCCCTCCTTGTCCGCCGGTATGTGGATTTCGATCTCCGCCCTTTTCCGCAGATCCGCCAGCCAGTTCCCCAGGAGAACGCGGTGCCTTGCCTGAAACAGGGACTGACGGTACTTTTCCTTCTCCTCCTGGTACTTCCCCTTGTCGATTCCTTCTCCGGCCTCGTAGCGGATCACAAAGACACCCCTTTCGTTCTCAAAGACCCTGTCGGGATATCTCCTCTTCTCACTGAGGCTGAATGCCTCCTCCACGAGATCCCCGTCATAACCAAGTTCCGGCGCCGGACTCTGCCGGCTGAAGAAGTCGGTTGTCTGGGGTGGCAGGCCGTTCTTTTTAGAGAGGCCCGCCCAATCCTCCCCCCCCTTGGCCTTGAGCAGGAATCTCTCTGCCGCGGCCTTGGCCTCCTTGCTGGCGAGCTCTGCCCTGAGATCCTCCGTCACCTTCTGGCGGACATCGACCAGTGCAGGAAGGATAGACGGTTTCCTGTCCGTGACCTGGAATATGTAGAACTTTCCTTCCACATCAAAGACCTCGCTGACGTCGCCCTTCTGGAGGGAAAAGAGGGATTGCCTCAGCTTCTCACTCCCCCCTATGACGGGGATGGGCTCATCCAGGGAAAAATACTCGGTGCTCTCTGCGGTCTTCTGGTGTTCCGCGGCGAACTTTGTCAGGTCCGTCTGATAGGGCATCTGATCCAGGAGAGAAAAGGCCTTCTCATGAGCCATGTCCGATGCCGCCGTGCTCGCCAGGAGTTCGGCGATCTTGTCTCGCGCTTCATCGAGGCTCTTGGTTCTGGCTTCCTTGATATCCTCCAGCTTGAGGATATGGTATCCGAGAGGGCTTCGCACAAGGTCACTGATTTCCCCCTTCTTCATCTTGAAGGCGGCCTCCTCCACCGGCTTCAACATCTCGCCCGCTGAGAAGTAGCCCAGGTCTCCCCCTCCCTCTCCGGAGGGATCCTCGGAATACTTCTTGGCCAGACCGGCGAAATCCTCCCCACTCCGGGCCTTCTTCAGCACGGGCAGGGCCTTTTCCTTCACCTTCTTCTCATCCTCCTCCGAGGCATCCTGGGCCAGCTTGAAAAGGACGTGCCTCACCTTGACCTGTCTCTTCTCCCTGAACAGATCGATCTTCTCATCGTAGGTATCCTTGATCTGCTGGTCCGTCGCCCTGGTTTTGTCCATGAACTCTGCCGGATCATAGACGACGTACGCTGCCTTCAGCTTCTCCGGAATCCGGTAGTTTTCCTTGTGTTCCTGGAAGTACTTCTCCAGGGCCGCCTCATCCACCTTCACGCCGTCCATGAACCTGTCGGGAGAATACTGAACAAAGCCGATCTTCACCTTTTCATTGGAAAAGGCGTAATAGTCCAACACATCCTGGTCCGTGATCGCCACAAAGATCCCCAGGAATTGCTCCAGTTTTCTCTGCAACAGTCCTCTCTCAACGTCCGCCTCGTATTCCTCCGGTTTCATCCGGTAGTTCAGAAGAAGGGTGCGGTATCTGGTCTCGTCGAAACGGCCCCTGGACTGAAAGGCAGGTTGAGCCACAATCTGATCCTGAACCTCCTTCTTGGTCACCTCGAAGCCTATCCGCTTCGCCTCCTGGCTCACGACCTTCTGATTGATGAGTGATTCCAGTGCCCTGTTTTTCACGTTGAAGGCCTTTACGAGGCTGTCGCTCCAGACGCTCTTGTACTCCCTCTGCAATGCCTCAAGCATGCTCCGGTACGTCTTCTGATACTCGGCTCCCGTGATGACCTCGCCGTTCACCTCGGCCACCTTTATTCCCGTGCTCGTATGGAAAGAGTACCCGAAGTAGAAGATGAACACTGCGGCAATGATGGCCACCAGAAACTTGATCAACCAGGACTGGGCATGCCTCCTCATCATGCTCAACAACATGAGCAATCCCTCCTCATCGACTTGGTAAGACCCTGCACCCGGGGGTCACGTGTTGACGCACCACCGGAGGTTGCAGGACACACCGATTTTGGGAAACCGGAGTGTTGGAGTGCTGGAGTATTGGGTTATGAAAAGGAGCGATGATCCTCTGTTGAGACCATCACTCCACCACTCCATTACTCCTTCACTCCATGAAGGTTGGCATGCTAGCACGACCCTATGGGTGTGTCCATTAGAAACTGAGGATGGATGTCCCATTGAATCCGCACCGGTCCTTGTGCTAGTGTGGGGTGCTGGAGGGGGTGCATATGGCTCGGATCGCGCTCGGGATCGAGGTCTTCGAGGAGGAGTGGGCTCCCAGGTTGAGGGGCCGGCGACTGGGTCTGCTCTCCAACCAGGCCTCCCTGGACAGGCATTTGAGACCTGCAAAGCAGGTCATCGCCGGGTTGCTCCCGGGACAGATGAAGGCCCTCTTCGGTCCGCAGCACGGGCATGGAGGAGAGGACCAGGACAACATGGTGGAGACGGCCCACTCCCACGACGAGGACCTGAAGATACCCGTCTTCAGCCTGTATTCTCACACCAGGGAACCCCTCCCCGAGATGCTGGATCTGGTGGATGTCCTGCTCATTGATCTCCAGGACGTGGGGACCAGGGTCTATACGTTTGCCACCACCGTGCTCCACTGTCTGAAGGCGGCGGCCGCGGCCGGCAAGACCGTGATCGTCCTGGACCGGCCCAATCCACTGGGGGGAGAGATTCTGGAGGGAGGCATCCTGAGGGAGGAATTCTATTCCTTCGTGGGTCCCTTCACCTTTCCCATGCGGCACGGGTTGAGCATGGCGGAAATGGCCCGTATCTTCAACACCGTCCTTTCCATCGGCTGCGATTTGAAGATCGCGCCCATACGCGGATGGGAGAGGAGCATGCTGTGGCACGATACGGGCCGCAGATGGGTGATGCCTTCTCCCAACATGCCCGTCTTTGAAACGGCCCAGGTCTATCCCGGTCAGGTGATCTGGGAAGGGACCAACCTTTCGGAAGGAAGGGGGACCTGTCGGCCCTTTGAAATCTTCGGCGCCCCCTTTCTCGACCTCAAGGCGGTCAAGGCACAGCTACCCCCTGAGGCGTCCAGGGGATGTCATTTGCAGGAGATTACATTCCGTCCCACCTTCCACAAGTGGGCAGGGGAAATCTGCAGGGGGTTCATGATCCACGTCACCGACCCGCCTGAATTCCGACCCTGCTTCAGCACGGTCGCCCTTATGACGGCGGTCATGAAGATCCATGGGGATCGATTCGCATGGAGGCAGCCCCCCTACGAGTACGAATTCGACAGGATGCCGATTGACTTGATCCTGGGTGACCGGTCCCTGCGGGAGGATCTGGAAAGGGGAGTGGAGATCGATCGGATCAAGGACAGGTGGGATGAGGAGTTGAAGACCTTCGGGCGCTGGCGAGATGCGTTCCTGATCTACAGGTAGGCGGCTACCCCCCAAGCCTCCCTGGTCAACTGCCCCCCAAGGCCTTGAGCAGTTTTTCCGCCACGTCGATGTACTCGTTTCCGAGCTTCTTGCTGATCCACTCCCTGCTGGCAGGGGATTTCAGGGTGATGGTGAGGAGTTCTTTGAGAAGCCGTCTCTCCATCTTGTCGATCATGAGCAACGCCCCTGTCTTGTCATAAAGGGCGAGGTTGACTTCCTGGCTGTCCTCTTTGTCGGTCATGGTTATGACTTCTTCTGCCCGCCGCTGATCCACTTGTCGATGGCTTCCTTGTCGAACCGCCATACTCTTCCGATTCTGATTGCCGGTATCTTGCCCTCGGCAGCGTACTTGCATATGGTGATCTCGTGAAGCTTCAAATATTTGGCCAATTCCTTCGTCGTCATGATCTGTGGCATATCTTACCTCTCAATGTTGTTCACTGAGTCAATTCAGGGATTGATATCTGTAGCATGTTATGGACAATGGCACTTGTTTCATGTCTTCAGTCATTGGGTCAGTTCGAATTGTTCTCCCTTGCGCAGAAAACCACAAGCTGTAAATGAATTCTGACGAATGACAGTCACTTTATTTATAATGCCTAATTCCTCTAGAGTCAATAAAAAACTGTTAATAGTAAATAAAAATATCTAATCTTTATCTATTTAATACTTATTGAAATTTTTCAAGTTTCATTCTGAAGAATTGAGTATTGGGCTTGCCTGTGGTACGGAAGAAGATCCTTGGGGTCTTGCTGGTGGCGTAGGGGTGAGAGTGGAGTCGGATGCGCAACCCAAGTATCGACACGGGAAGGCTTCCATCCTTGCCGGCAGTGCATACCCTGACGGCAAAAGGCGTCCCGCCCCCCTTACTGCCCCCCGAACACGCCCTTCTTGAGTACCGCCCTGTTGTAGGCGCTGGTGATGTCCCGGCTGGTCAGGACACCTCGGATCCTTGAGGGATTGTCGGGGTCCACCACCGGTAGGATAGAGAAATCCCTGGAACTGATTCTCTCCAGCGCGGTCAGGAGATTGTCATCCACGGAAACCGTGACCACCCTGGTCGTGGCAAGCTCCTTTGCCACCACCAGGCTTTCCAGATCCTTTTCAAAAAGCACGTCATGGTAGTCCAGAAAAGAGAGAATACCGGTGAGTTCTCCCCGGCTGTCTACCACCGGAAAGCTGTTGTACTTGCTGTTCGATATCAGGCCGGCCAGCCTGCCCAGGGTCATGTTCTCGGGCACCGTCTCCACCTGGGGATTCATCACCTCCCCCACGAGGATGGACTTCAATACATTGACTTCTTTCCCCGCATGGATGTCGATCCCCTTTCTCACGAGTTTCAGGGTGAAGATGGATTCCCTGAGCATCTGGCCGCTGGCCACCGAACTGGCAATGCAGGCGATCATGAGGGGCAGGATGATGGTGTAGTTGCCCGTGATCTCAAAGAGCATCAGGATGGCACTCAGGGGACCTCGGGTCGTTCCGGCGACCACAGCGGCCATGCCGACGATGCTGTAAGCTCCCGCCGACGCCGTGACCCCCGGCAGAAGGTCGTGCACGATGGATCCGAAAAAGCCGCCGGCCATAGCGCCGATGAAGAGAGACGGCGCGAACGTTCCCCCCGCCCCTCCTGACCCGATGGTGATGGATGTGGCCAGGATCTTCAAGACCATCAAAGAAAAGATCATACCCAGTGAAAGCTTCTCCATCAGAACCAGGTCGATCGCCGGATAACCGTTTCCGAGGATGTGGGGATACACCAATCCCGTGAGGCCGAGGAACAGACCCCCAAGCAAGGGTTTCGCGTACCGGGGCAGGGCCAGGTCCTCAAACACATCCCCCGCCCGGTAGAATACCTTTGTGAAAAACACCGCCACCACCGCGCAAAAGAATCCCAAGCAAACATAGAGCGGGAGTTCCCACACGCTGACGAGACGGTAGGCAGGGACAAGCATGGCCGGGAAATCGCCCAGGAAATGGCGGGAGACGGCCGTGGCTACAACGGCGGAGATGACAATGGGGCTGAAGGTGGCCACACCGAAGTCGCCGAGCACGACTTCCAGGGCGAACATGGTTCCGGCGATAGGGGCATTGAAGGCCGCCGCAATCCCCGCCGCGGCCCCGCAACCCACCAGGGATCGGATCCTTGCGCCCGAGAGCCTCGGGAACTGTCCGATGGCAGACCCGATACCGGAGCCCAGTTGGACAATAGGTCCCACGATACCCGCAGAGCCGCCTGTGCCGATCGTGACGGCAGAGGCCAAGGTCTCTACCAGGAAGGCCCTTTTCTTGATCACCCCCTTCCTGAGGGCTACGGCCTCCAGCACCTCAGGCACACTGTGCCCCTTGGCCTCCTTGGCCTTGAAATAAACGAGAAGGCCGACGACCACCCCTCCCAGCGCCGGAAGCCACATCCTTGCGTACCAGGGGAGAATCTCCAGTGCCTGAAGGAGGTCGCCTCGTGCGCCATAGGTAGCAATTTGGAAAAGCTCCAGGAGTTGAAGAAAACCGATGGCCCCCAGTGCGGACGTCAGTCCGACCAGAGAGGCGAGGATGGCCATGGTGGCATGTTCGTTGCCGATAGCGAACAGGGAGGAAAGGCGATTTGGGAAAAACCGGCGGTTCACTTAATTGACGGGTGCATTCCTTCGCAAACCTATTTGAGGGTCTCCAGTTTCTTGGCCGCGATCTTCGCCTCGTTTGAGCGGGGGTACTCCTTGACGATTTTCCTCAGAAGAAGCTTGGAACTGGTCTTGTCCTTGAGTTCCAGGAATGCAAGGGACTGCCGGAGCAGGGCATTGGGGACCTTGTTGCCTTTGGGATACCGTTTGATGACCTCCTGGTAGGAGAGGATGGCCTGCTCATACTGCTTCAGGGCCATGTATGATTCTCCTACCCAAAACTGGGCGTTGTCCGCACGATCGGACTTGGGGTATTTCTTCAGGAAATCCTTGAAGCCCAGGATGGCGTCTTCGTACTTGCCGTCCCTGTAAAGGGCAAGCGAACCGTCGTAGAGTTCAGCCTCTTTGGATGCAGGAGTTACCGTCGTTGCCGGTGTGGATGCCTCCGGCTGGCCGGGCGTTCTCGGCTCGGCCGGCCCGATTCCCTCCTCCTTCCTTTCTGCCGGCGCGGGGGGTTCCATTCCGAGGTAATCCTGCTGGGCCTTCACCATTCTCTCCAGGTCCGTCACCTTCTGGGTCAGATCGGTTACCCCCTTTTTGAGGGTGTCCTGATCCCCCAGGTCCCTCTCCACGGTTCTCTTGAGCACCCGCTCGTTGTCCTCGAGACGACTGTAGATCTTCTGCATCTCCCCGAGCATCTTGTCCACTTCTTCCCTTTGATTCGTGCGGACCGCGGAGAGTTTCGAATCAAGGCCTTCTTCCAGCCTGGCAACCCTCCTGTTCAGGGCGATCAGCTGGTCGTTGAGGTAGGCCATGTCCGTATCAGACACACAGGAAGACAAGCCCAATACTGAGGCAAGAAGGGCCATCAGGCCCTGCATCCAGGCACTTCTCTTCATCCAAGCCTTTCTCGTCATTCCAAATACGAGTCCATCAGAGGGGAACCGACCCGGTGCTCGGGTCGGTTCCCGGTGTAACAATCCCTCTACCCCTCATGCTACTTGGCGAGCTTGAACTCGTCCCTTCTGTTCTTGGACCAGCACTTCTCATTCTTGTCGGTACAGATCGGACGCTCTTCCCCGTAGCTGATGGTGGTCATCCTGTCCGCCGAGATGCCCAGGGCACTCAGGTACTTCATGGCTGATTTAGCCCTCTTCTCGCCCAGGGCCATGTTGTACTCGTTGGTGCCTCTCTCGTCGCAGTTCCCTTCGATCTTCACCTTGTACTGGGAGTTGGCCCTCAACCAGACCGCCTTCTTCTCCAGCACGGCCTTTGCAGGAGCCTTCAGATCATACTTGTCGAAGTCAAAGTAGATGTGCTCTGACTCGAATGCCTTGATCTGGGCCCGAAGCTTCTCCGATGCCTCCAGGTCACGAAGCTTCGCCTGGCGGTCACGGTCATCTGAAGGTTTTGCCGGTTTTGCAGCCGCCGGCGCAGGCTTGGCAGCCTCCTCCACCTTTACCTGCTTCTTGGCGCAGGAAGTCAGGGCTAGGAATGACGCTGCAAAGGCAATCGCCACCAATACAATCAACCATTTTCTAACCATACTCTCTTACCTCCCGATCTCCTCAAAGGTGTCTATAAAACAAAAAATCAATGACTTCCACAGTACTCCCGAAAACAGTTTATAGCATCATCCTCCCCGAATTTCAAGGATATCCAGCAAGTTTTTTTGAGACCCCGCCTTCCTGACAGGCCATGTTGGGGACCGGGAACCCTTCAGTGGTTCCATCCTATCCTATCTCTCAGATATTTCGAGGGAAATCAAAAGGGAGACCACGAGGGAGAGGTTTGTTGCCCCTTCATGAAAGTGACCCTCCTCTGGTTCTGTCCATTGGCGTTCATGATGTAGAGATGGTAACCGCCGTCTCTGGTTGAGCTGAACACGATGTACCTGCCGTCAGGGGACCAGCAGGGGTCCTCATTATTGGCCTGCCCCTCCGTTAGTCTTCTCAGGTTTCTTCCGTCCGGGTCCACGGCGAAGATGTGGAAACGACCCTCATAGTTGCCGCAGAAGGCAATCCGATTCAGGCTCGACCAGGAAGGGGAGGTGTTGTAATTGCCCTCGAAGGTGAGCCGCTCTTCCCTGCCCTGCCCGAGATCCTTCATGTAGATTTGAGGTGTGCCGGAGCGATTGGAGACAAAGGCGAATCTGGATCCGTCCGGTGAAAAGGAGGGGGACACGTTGATCCCCCAGTGGTCCGTGAGGCGGTTGATGATCTTCCCGCCGAGGTCGATGGTGAAGATGTCCAGGTTGTCGCCCTCGGTCATGGTGAGGGACAGGCTCTTGCCGTCAGGGGCCCATGCACCCCCCATGTTCAATCCCTTCCGACCCGAAAGCCTTCTCACCTTACCCGAAAAAAGCTCCTTCACGTAAAGCAGCGGACTGCCGTCCTTGTAAGAATTGAAACAGATCATATCCCCCTGAGGCGACCACCTGGGGAACAGGGCGATACTCCTGTCCGAGGTGATCTGCCGTTCGTTGTGGCCGTCGAAGTCCGAGATGTAGATCTCCTTATGCCCGGTGGCCGTGCCCGTGAAGGCCAACTTGGAGAGGAACATCCCCTTATGACCCGTGAGAAGATAGATGATCTCGTTTCCCACGCGATGCATCAGGACCCGCTGCTCCTCCACCCTTCCCAGGAACCTCTTGCCCAAGAGTTGGCGCCCCGAATAGACATCGTACATCCTCACCTCCACCTCAAGGCTCCGGCCGATGCAGGTGTATCCTCCTTTGACAAGCAGTTCCGCGCCGATCACCGACCAGTCCCTGAAACGGCTCTCTTCCAAAGAGGAGGATCCCCCGGCGTCGGAGAGAAAGGCGGCCTTGTCCATGGGCACGAAATAGCCGCTCAGGTCCAGATCGTTGGACAGCACGTCGGGGAGAGCCTTCGACAACTCCGGGCTTTCCCCCTTTTCAGAAAAATTCTTGAAATCCGGGATGGCGATCTTGAGCCGCTGGATCGAAGGCGCATTGATATCAATGAAGATCCTGGCCAACCCGGGAGCCGGCAAAAGAAGCGCCGCGACCAGCAGGATCCACAGAAGAAGGGCGATTCTACTGCCCCTCGAGGTCTTTGAGATTGAAGGTAATTTCAAGTTCATCTTGACTCATCCTGTAGGTGTCTGGAAAAGGCGGTAAAGGGTTGGAACGTTCTACGGCCTTGATCACGGATTCGTCAAAGAGGGCGCTCAAGGAGCGCCTCTCGATTCTCGATTTCAGGATCGTCCCGTCCTGCCTGACCAGGAGGACGACCACCGCCTCCAGGTCTTTTTTGTCCATGGCGACGGGATAGGACCAGTTGCTCCTGATTCTGGCCTCCACCTCCATCTGGTAAAGGGCCATGGGTCCGCCGCTCATACCCTGCCCGGCGCCGATGCCGCCCCCTCCCGGCCCCTGCCCCGGTCCGCCGCCCACCTTTGCCTGAAGCCTGGAAATCGCGGTGTTGAGGTGGTCCTGGTTCTCTGATTTAACCTTCCTTGCGATTTTCGAAATGGCCTTGTCGAGCAATTCGTTCGGAGAGACCTTCGGGGTTTCCGTCTTGGGCGTGACCTTCTCCACCGTCTTCTTCGCAACCACGAGCGGCTTCTCCTCCCTCTTGACCTCTTCGATACGCCGCGCCCGGGTCTCCCTGGGTATGACCTTCTTGGCCTTTGCCTCCGCCTGGAGCGCAGGGCCCGGGATCCGGGCCGCCCCACCGCCCGGCATTTCCACCAGATTGACCTCGTAGACCGTGCCCCGCAAAGACCTGATGCTTGAACCGGTGCCGGGGACGAAAAGGATCAGGGCAAAGGCGGCCAGATGAAAGAGCACGGAGAGGCTTACCATAGGCGTCCATTTCATCTCCACGGGTTGATTCGAATGGTTCATGACCAGAGCGAGCGACATCGTCCCTTTTACCAAGCCCTCAGTCCTTGGGTTCGGTCACCATCCCCAGCTTGTCGATCCCTGCCCTCTTGACGGCCGCGATGACCTTGATCACAAAACCGTAGGGGATCTCCCTGTCCGCCCGCAGCAGGAGTTCCTTGTCCCTGCGGTACTTGAAGATGCTCTTGACCTTCTCCTCCAGTTCCTCGACCCGGATCTGGTGGTTTTCCAGGAAGATCTCCCCTTTCTTGTTCACCGTCATAAAGAGGGGGTCTTCCTGGGTCTTGATGGTCTTGGTCGTGGTTTGGGGAAGGTTGACCTCCACCCCCTGGGTCATCATGGGGGCCGTCACCATGAAGATGATGAGCAGGACAAGCATCACGTCCACGAGGGGCGTGACGTTGATGTCCGACATGAGCCTCTTGCCGTTTTCCCCGCTCTGCACGCTTCACCTCATTCCCGGTGTTTGAATCTGCCCCGGACCGGATCTACCGGATCAACAGGATTCCCTCTTGGTTTTCCAAAGACTCATCCCGAAAAAATCACGGTAGGAATGTCCCTCACGGGACACCCCCCGTACAGACCCGTACGTGCGGGACTACCGCATACGGTTCCTGCTTTGG
>JAFGPH010000640.1 GCA_016926135.1 Deltaproteobacteria bacterium | reverse complement strand
CCCCTCGCACACATGCACGACACGGAACTTCTCGGCGTACTCCTTGAAGAAGACCACCTGCATGATGTAGGAGATCCCGAACGCCCTCAGGTGTTCGGGAATGTCTCCGGTGCTGAGCATCCTGTGAAAGTCGCCCGCACTCGCAGGACTCGACATCTCCTTGACGAGGGGCATGATCGGCCCGGCCTGCTTCTGGGGCGCGATCCAGAGAATGGCCCCCCCTGTCCTGGTGCAGAAACTGGCCATGGTAAGGGCCTTGGTGGCCTGAACGCCGTATTCCATGGGGTAGGCGGAGGTGATGGTCACGTCCGCCAGCCTGGGAAGGGGCACCAGGTAGAGGGACTCCGCAAAGCGCGAGGCCTCTCGGTGCTCTGCCTCCGTGGACCCGGCAAAGGCACGGATGACCTCCTTCTTCTCGTTGATGACCAGATCCACCTTGAATCTCATCCTGGAGAGCCGTCCGGCGTCCACGATCTCCTCATAAAAGAAGTTGCCTTCCAGCACGTTGACCCGGCTGTCCCTGTGACGCATCCACGCGAAGTGGTGTTCCCCCACGGTCCGATAGGACGAAATCCCGGGCATCACAAGCTTGTAACCTCCGCCGTACCCGGCCACAGGATGAGGCATGCACTCCCCCACCCCAACCGCCAGGTCCGCGAGGGCCGCGTGCTTGTTGATTTCCACAAGGATCCCCCTGTGGGTGCGGCCGATGATGACGTTTTCCGCGGAGTGGGGATCGTGGGAGAAAAGCCGGCCCTCCAGCCGTGAGAAGACCTCGTCCCCCACCTTGGTCCTGATCTCCTCCAGCGCGTAGGCATGGTGGGTGCCCAAGGCGCAGACGCCCTTCATCCGACGGTCCGGAACGCCGGCCCGGTTGAGGCGGTTCATGACCTCCGGCAAAACCAGGCGGGCCGGCGTGGGTCTTTGAAGGTCGTCGAAGAGGAGCGCCACCTCCATGCCCGGGCGGGCAAGTTCCTCCAGCCGGGGAGAGCCGATGGGGTTGTCCAGGGCGTGCCGGATCTCCGCGACCGGGTCCGGGACTCCCGGAACCGGTGGCCTGTCCTCGCCTGAGATCACATTCCAGCCCTTGGGAATCGAAAATCCCAGCTTCCTGTCCTCGTAATTCACGTAATAACCCATTCTGAAACTCCTCCACACCCTGGTTGATGGAAGTTCTGGGCCAGGTGCCCAAAGTTGATGTCGCGTCTTTGGCACCACTGGTTTGAAAAGAAAGTATTTTGCGCTGAAAGCGCTTTCCTCCACTTTAGACACTTCCACCCCGTCACTCCACCAGACCCGGCAACCACAGGACGATCTGCGGCCAGACGATGATGACGGCCATGGCGACGATTTCAATCAGAATGAACGGGACCGCCGCGTAACAGATCTCCTTGATGGACAAGTCGGGGGCGACCCCCTTCATGACAAACAGAAGCATGCCGAAAGGAGGGGTGATGAAGCCGGTTTCAAAATTGATAAGCATGAGGACCCCGAACCACACGGGGTCGAAACCCAGCAACTTCACGATGGGCATGAAAATGGGCATGCAGATCATCATGATGGAAATGGTCTCCATGAACGTTCCCATCACGAAGACGATGAGCTGCATCCCGATCAGAATGGCGAGCGGCGAGACCTGGAGATTCTCCACGACACCCAGGAGGCCTTGGGTCGCCCCCGTGAACGCCAGAAGACTGCTGAAGGTATTGGAGGCGGCGATGATCATAAAGACCATGATCGAAATATCCAGCGTTCCCATGACGGACGCCTTGACCATCTTCCAGGTGAGCCGCCCGTAGACAAGGGTCACGAGGATCGTTGCGAGGGCCCCCGTGGAAGCCGCCTCGGTAGGGGTGGCGATCCCGAGGAGCATGAGCCCCAGGACCATGAAGATGATGAATCCCAGCGGCAGTACATACTTGATGGTCCCCGTGATCTTTTCTCCAAAGGTTGCCCGTGCCACGTCATAACGGGGGGCAAGGGAGGGATTCAGCCAGCACCGAACGACCACATAGGCCGCCATCAACACCCCCAGAAGAACTCCTGGCAGGACCCCGCCGACGAGGATCTTGCCCACGGAAATGTGTCCGATACTTGCCAGCACGACGGCGAGGGAGGAGGGAGGTATGAGCATGGCCAGCCCCCCCACCCCGATAATGGGGCCAACGGCCATGGACGATTTGTATCCGCGCCGGCGCATCTCAGGAAACAGCACGGTTCCCAGCATGGCCGTGTTGGCCAGGGTGGAGCCGCTCAGGGCGGCAAAGAGCACACCCGTGCCGGCGGCAAGCAGGCTCAGACGCCCCGGCAGGCGGCCCAGCCATTTGTCGGCGACATCGATCGTGTTGTTGGCGATGCCCGAGTGGAACATCAACTCACCCATGAGGATAAACAGGGGTATGGGCGTCAGGGTGAAGGTCGAGAGGGAGGCAAAGACCTGGAGCGTCATCTGCTGGAGCCCCATGGGTCCCATGAAAATGAGGCATCCTGCGAGGTTGATGAGGAGGAAGCCGAAGGCGATGGGGAATCCCGAGGCCAGCACCACGAGCAACCCGAGGACGAAGAAACCCAGAACGGCCCACCATTCCATGATCAGCCGTTCCTCCCTTCATGGATGGTTCCCGGGGCTCCCGGGGGCGATCCGGACCCAGGCTTCAGCGGCCCGGCCCTCCGTGTCTCGGCCCTGGTTCTTCCCAGGGAAGACGCCAGGTTTCGCACAAACTGAGCGGTGAGGACAAGAAAACCGGCTGGGATAACCATCAGGATGAGGGACTTGGGTACATCCACGGCCTGGACGTCGGTCACCCCGCGCTGGAAGAGGTTCAGCGTCATGATGGTGCTATACCAGCACAGGGTTACGCACACTCCGATCCCCAGGAGGCTGTGGACCACTTCCGCGATTCTCTTGCCCGCAGGCCCCAGGCGGGCCGTAACCACATCCACAGCTACATGCTTTCTCCTGCTGAGAACCCATGCCGACCCCAGGAAGGTCATCCAAAGAAGCGAATACTCATTGAACTGGACCGTCCAGACCGGGCTTTGGAAGCCCAGGGCACGGGTGAATATACTGTAGCTGATGGAAAAGGTGATGAAGAGGAGGAGGAGACCTGCCAGCACGGCCATCCCCGTCATGATCCTATCCAGGAACCTGCTCAGCAAGTCTCCTCCTCCAAGGCGATAAGGTCAATGATCAGCGTCAGATGATCAATGCCAAATGATCAATGATAAATGACCGCTACCTGGTCACCATCCCTTTCAACTTGGGTCCGTTCACGGGCGATTTTTCGATGATGACATCCCACAATGACGAATACGCCGCGTCGGTCAGTTTCTTTGCCTCGGCGGGGGGAAGCTCGATGTACTTTATCCCCATCGTCTTGAGGGCTTCGACTTCATTTTTGACCAGGTCCAGGGCGCGTTGCTTGGCAATACGCGCCGCCTCGTCTTCCGCTTCGATTAGCAGTTTCTGGAGATCGCCGGGAATCTCATCCCACTTCTTCTTGTTGATGACGATCACGTTGGCCCCGTTATAAACACCGGGCTGAACCACATACTTCGTGATCTTCTCCCATCCCCAGTCCCTGATCAGGCCTGCAGGCCACATGTAGCCGTCAACCACACCACGCTCCAGGGCGGTGTAGACTTCCGTGGGAGGAATGACCACGGGCTGGGCGCCCATTTTCTTGAGAAAAGGGATGTTCGTGGGGGAACAACGGATTTTCAACCCTGAAAGGTCTGCGCTCTTGACAGGCTTTTTGAGGTAGATCGTGAAAGGCAGGTTGTGGCCCAGTCGTCCGAGATAGACGCAATTGACCTTTTCCTGGTGGAGCTTGTCCAGCAGGGCGTTCACGCCTTTGGCCCGTTCTTCCCAGCCGTCCAGCATGGATACGCTCAGGGCGTTGACCTCCGGCACTGCCGAAACGTAATATCCGTCGGTCGTGAATACCATGTCCACCACGCCCATTCGGGCGGCTTCCACCTGTTCTTTGTTGGGAATGACCTCGGGTCCTCCGGCATAGTTGATCTCGAGCGCGCCGGGCTGTTTCTTGGCCACACGATCCTTCACGATATCCAGGAATTTCATGAAGTTACCCACTTCCCACACGGATTTGGGCCATGCCGTGACAGCCTTGATGGTGACCTTCTTGGGCGCGGCCTGGCAGAAACCCGCAACCGATACGACCAGAGCGAGCGCCATGCACGCCCTGACGAATTGCCCAAACAGACGGTTCATACTCATATTTCCTCCTTTCCGGGATGTTAGATCAAGAACAGGAAAACAATCCTCCTTCCTCTTTCCTCCCAATCGGTTCACATCACCCCCTTTCAAGGAATGTCGTAGCGCCCTTCATTGACTTCGGGCAGCCTTCTCCTTCAGATCAGCCCATTTGCGGTCGGTCTCGGCCTGGATCTCCTTGACCTGTTGCGGTGTAAGGTTTTTGAAACGCCCCTGGAGCGAGAGGTAGGCCTCCACCGGCAGGCCCCTGGAAACGTGACTGAGGGTGTATTCCAGGCCGTTCACGATCTCATAGAGGGGAAAGATGTTTGTTTCCACCGCCGCCGCCGCCACGATGGGAGACATATGTTCCTCCGTCTTCCACCCCGTGGGGCAGGGCGAGAGAAGATGGAGGAAACGGGTACCCCGGATTTCCTTGGCCCTTTTCACCTTTCCCATGAGGTCGTCGGGAAAGCCGATACAGGCCGTTGCCGCGTAGGGGATGCGGTGGGCGGCCATGATTTCCATGATCTGTTTCTTGCGCCGCGTGTTCCCCATCGGCGAGGTGCCGGTCCAGGCGTAGCGGGGGGTCGAGGAGCTGACCTGAATCCCCGTGTTCATGTAGGCCTCGTTGTCCATGCAGACGTAGATGAAGTCCTCGTTCCTGTCCGCAGCGCCGGAGAGGGACTGGAGGCCGATGTCGAAGGTGCCCCCGTCCCCTGCAAAGGCGAGCACCGGGATGTCGTCCTTCCCCTGGATCTTCAAGGCATGGGAGATGCCGGCTGCCGTGGGCGCGGCAATCTCGAAGGCGGAATGAAACATGGGCACATCGAGTGCCGCATAAGGATAGGGGCCTGAGATCACGGCCACGCACGAGGGCACCACGACCACCACGGCCCGATTCCCCAAGGCCCGGAGCGTCATGCGCATGCCGATGGCATGGCCGCACCCCGGGCACGCGGCGTGGCCCGAGCGCAACACCTCGGCCGGACGGGACTGAGCCTTCGCGATCATGTTCTTTCCTCCGTCATCCATATGGGTCCATCCAGGGCCTCTTTTCTTGCCAGGGCATCCAGCGCAACCCGTTCGATGAGGTCGGGGTCCACATCGGTGCCGCCGATCCCCGCGAGATACCCCTGGACCTGGTGGGGCCGGCCGGTATTCACCAGGGCGGCCTTCAACTCGGAACAGAAGATGCCCTCCCTTCCCAGGGAAAGGTTCCGCTCCAAAACGGCGATCCTCTCCACCGGCTCCAGGATCTTTCGCAGGAGTCTCGTGGGGAAGGGCCTGAAGACACGGATCTTCACGAGACCCACCCTGTATCCTTTCCGCCGCAGCCCGGCAAGCGCCATCCGCGCCGTGGAGGTAATGGTTGCGGTGGTCACCAGTGCCAGCTCCGCATCCTCCAGGCCGACGGCCTCGACCAGCCCGTATTTCCTGCCGAAGTGCTCTCCGAACTCCCTGTCCACCTCCCCGATCACATCCAGGGCATAGGCCATGGCCTCGTGGCTCAGGCGTCGGTACCCCTCGAACTGCACCTGAGACACCACAGGGGCTATGTAGGCGGGGTTGTCCACGTCGAAGCGTTTGGGGATCTGAACGGGGGGGAGGAATCGGTCCACCGACTCCTGCTGAGGCACCTCCACCGGCTCCATGAAATGGGAGATAAAATTGGCCTCCAGCACCACCATACAGGGGAGCAGCACCTTCTCTGCGATCCGGAAGGCCTGGATCACCGAATCCAGGGATTCCTGGTTGTCCTCGCAGTAGATCTGTATCCAGCCGGTATCCCGCTGTGACAGGCTGTCGGTCTGGTCGCTCCAGAAGGCCCAGGGTACGGCCAGGGTGCGGTTCACATTGGCCATGACCACGGCCGTGCGGCACCCCGAGGCGAAATGGAGCATCTCGTGCATCAGGGCAAGCCCCTGGCTGGAGGTTGCGGTAAAGGTCCTCACACCGGCGAGGGAAGCGGAAAGGCACGCAGCCATGGCCGAGTGCTCTGACTCGGTTCGCATCATGATTCCGCCCAGTTCACCGGCAGCCTCCCAGTCCGACAGCTTTTCGTAGATGGGGGTCTGGGGCGTGATGGGATAGGCGGCCACGAGTTGTGTCCGACAGAGCCTCACCGCTTCTGCGACCGCGTGATTTCCACTCAGAAACTTCTTCATCTTCCGTCCCTCATGGTCATGACGCCTCTCGGGCAGACCGCGGCGCAGACCCCACAGCCCTTGCAGTAGTCCGGGTCGGCCTCGTAGGTTTGCGGTTCCTCACCGGGCGGCAGGATGGACACCTCGGGGCAAAAGAGGTAACAGCGGTCACATCCGGTGCAGGTGCCGCAGTAGAAACACCGCCCTGCCTCGGAAAGGGCCTCGTCCGGGTAGAGACCTGAGACGATTTCCTGAAACCCCCGGCCGCGCTCCCCGGCTTCGAGACGGCGCAATTCCGTCCTCTGCCGGTACCGGAGGAAGAGCGGTTCCAGGTCCCGGAATCTCACCACGACTCGGGGATCCCAGCCGCGGCGAGGCCGGAAAAGGGCCTGTATCGAAAAGGAGGGTCCTGAGCCCATAGCGACCTTTCCATGGAATTCATGGAAAGGCATTCCCAGGGTAGCGAGGTGTATGGCCAGGGCGGCCCTTTTCCCCGCCCCGATCGCCTCCGCCACGGAACCCGGGTACCTGACCGCGTCCCCTCCGGCATAGATGCCGCGAATGGGCGTCTCCAGCGTCATGGTATCCACTGAAAGCCCTGCCGCAGAGCCCAACCCGGAGAAGCGGCCATCCCCTGCAAAGGAAAGGTCCGGTGCCTGGCCGATGGCCAGGATCACCTCGTCTGCCTCCAGGGTCATGGTCGTGTCCTCGTCATAGGTGGGGTGAAACCTGCCTTCGGCATCGAAGACCGACGTGCATCTCGCAAAAAGGACCCCGGCGACCTTCCCGTTCCGACCGAGAACGGCCCTGGGCCCCCACCCGTTGTGGAGGATGATCCCCTCCTCCACCGCGTCCCGGCACTCACTTTCGTGGGCCGGCATCCCTTCCCTGCCTTCCAGTGCGACGAGGTCCACCTTCCCGGTCCCCAGCCTGCGGGCGCTCATGGCCACGTCAACGGCCACATTGCCCCCGCCGATGACCAGTACCTTGCCTGATGAAAGGTCCCGGGGTTGCCCCTTTCGGATTTCCCTCAGGAAGTCCAGGCCGGAGCGCACCCCGCTCAGATCGGCCCCGGGGATATCCAGTTTCCGGCTCCTGCTCGCTCCCGTGGCGATGAAGACCGCATGATGCGCCTCCGTCAGGCCTTGCAGTACCGCCCCGTCCATACGGGCGCCGGTGACCACCTGGATTCCCAGGGAGAGGATCCTCGCCAGATCCCTCTCCAGGATCTGACCGGGAAGGCGGTACTCGGGGATCCCCCAACGCAGGAGCCCGCCCAATTCAGTCTCTGCCTCCACCAGGACGACGGGATGGCCCATGCGGGCCAGGTGATATGCGGCCGAAAGACCGGCGGGGCCCGACCCCACCACGGCCACGGAATGCCCTGCCCCTGCATCGGTAAGTCTTTCGGGCAGAACCTCTCCCATTTCGGAGGCAGCCCTTTCCAGTGCGCGAATCTGCACCGCACCGTCCCACTCGCTCCGGTTGCACTCGCCCTCACAGGGATGATAGCAGACCCGGCCGCACACGCCGGGAAGGGGGCTCTCTTCCAGGAATGCGCCTAGGGCGCCGTCAAAATCCCCCTCCGAAGCCTTCAGCAGGGCGCCGGGGATGTTGTTTCCCGCCGGGCACTCCACTCGGCACGGAGAGACCTTCTCCTGGTGCAAGGGACGCCGGCTTGCCCACGTGCCTGTCTTGAAGACCAGGGTAGAGGACCGGGCAACAGGGATGATCTTTTCAGGATCAATGCATGCTGGACGTTCCATAGGACTCCCTACGATACAGGGTGGGGGGGGGCTTGCGTCATGCCGAAGGGGTGAACAGGCGAACGCTTTCATATCCCCGGTGAATCGCCTCCACATTGATCTCCTTCTTCGCCGGGACCAGCTCGGTGACCGCCTCGATCACGCGATCAAGGTCGAGTTGGGAGTTCAATCTGCAGTAGGCACCGAGGACGGTGGTGTTGATCACATGCCCGAGGCCCAGACCTTCGGCAACGGCAACGGCATCGATGTGGGCCAAGTCAAAACCCTCGATGACCTCAAGAGACTTCGGTAGTTCGGCGGCATTGACGAGGATTCGGCCCCCTGGCCTCATGGTGTCGCGGATCTCCTCAGGGTTCAGCAGGTTCCCATCAAAACAGAGGAGTTCATCGGGATGATGGATTTCGCATTTGAGGAGAATCTTTTCCCCGTCCACCCTCAGGAAACTCACCACCGGAGCCCCTCGCCTCTCCCCGCCGAAGAGGGAATAGCACTGGGGGTACATCCCGGCCTTGAAGTATGCCAGGCCCAGCATCTGGGAGGCCATGACCACCCCCTGCCCACCCCGTCCATGAAACTTGATCTCCTTCATCTCATATCCTCAGGGCATCCCACAGGGCTCCATGTCAACGTCGACTGCGTGGTGCTGTGACTATTTCATCCCCAAATGGAGGGTATTTAGAATACTGTACCCCAGGCTAACCTGCACGCCATTACGCTGTCAAGAAAAACCCCTTCCCCTAAAGAAGGTCCTTCAGCGGAAGGTTCTGGGCATGTTTCGGGGGAAAGGGAAAATCAGCGATGGGACATGGACATCAGCAACAAGTCACCTTATGCCTAAGTACACCTTTTCATAAATACGGTGACGTATTCTGCAGCCATGAATGGAAGCATGCAATGGTTAAGGGCCGCGCCGGGGGTGGTCGTCCAGGCCGCAACGATTTCTTCGATGCGTATAAGACGGGACCCAAATTCTGCATTTTTCACAAGCAGCCCCAGGCT